>CAYVZR010000001.1:0-87076 GCA_964456195.1 uncultured Candidatus Izemoplasmatales bacterium
ACAGAAAATATGTAGCGCCACCTTATCGCATTAAGATGGTTGAACCAATTAAAATGACAACCAAAGAAGAAAGAATTGAGTATTTAAAAACTGCAGGATATAATCCTTTTTCTTTGAGAAGCGAAGATGTCTACATTGATTTATTAACAGATAGCGGTACTGGAGCTATGAGCCATTTTCAATGGGCAGCTTTAATGCAAGGTGATGAAGCTTATGCTGGATCAAGAAGTTTTTATAAATTTGAAAAAGTAGTTAAAGATATTACTGGATATGATTATGTTATACCAGCTCATCAAGGACGTGGAGCTGAGCAAGTTGCTTTACCACAATTAGTTACTAAAAAAGGTATGTATTTCATATCAAATATGCATTTTGATACAACAAGAGCTCATGTTGAAATGGCAGGAGCTAGAGCTATTGATTGTGTAATTGATGAATGTTTTGATACAGAGAATTATCATCCTTTCAAAGGTAATTTTGATGTGATTAGGTTAGAAAAACTGATTCTTGAAAAAGGAAAAGAGAATATTGCTGGAATTATCTTCACAATTACTAATAACAGTGCTGGTGGACAACCAGTAAGTATGGAAAATATGCATAAAGTTTCAGAAATTGCTCACAAAAACAATATTACTATTATTATTGATGGAGCAAGATACGCAGAAAATGCTTATTTCGTAAAAACAAGAGAAAAAGGATACGAAAACAAATCAACAAGAGAAATTGCTAGAGAAGTATTTGATTTAGCAGATATATGCTTAATGAGTAGTAAAAAAGACGGATTAAGTAATATTGGAGGATTTATAGCTATTAAGAACGATACTGATTTCTACAATAAATGTAGAACTTATATAGTTCCAATGGAAGGATTCCCTACATACGGTGGACTTGCTGGTAGAGATTTGGAAGCACTTAGTGTTGGACTGCAAGAAGCTTTGGAAGAAGATTATTTAGAACATCGCTTAGATCAAGTAAGATATTTAGGTGACAAATTAAGAGATGCAGGAGTACCAATACAATACCCTACTGGTGGGCATGCTGTATTTGTTGATTGTAAAAAATTTGTTCCTCACATTCCATATTATGAATTCCCAGCTCAAAGTGTTACTAATGCAGTTTACATTGAAGCGGGAGTTAGAGCTGTAGAAATTGGTTCTTTCTTACTTGGAAGAAATCCAGATACTGGAAAAAATTTAGAAAGTCCACTTGAATTAATGAGATTGACAATACCAAGAAGGACTTACACATATAAACACCTAGATGTTGTAGCTGACGCAGTAATTGAAGTATTTAAGAATAGAGATTCACTTGTAGGATTAGGATTTGATTATGAACCACCATTTCTAAGACACTTTACTGCAATACTTAAACCATTAAAATAATTAAACAAAAGCAGACAATTTCAGAAATTGTCTGCTTTTTTAGTTAAAGTCTTTCATTAATCACTGGTAATAAACATACTATCACCAAAACTAAAGAATCTATATTTTTCATTAATCGCTTCTTTATAGGCTTTAGTGATGTTTTCTTTCCCAGCAAGTGCACTTACTAACATTAATAGAGTTGATTTTGGTAAATGAAAATTAGTAATTAATGCATCTGCCGATTTAAAAGTGTAACCAGGATATATGAATATATCGCTCCATGCTGATACTTCTCGAAAGTTATCATAATCTCTTAGTATAGTTTCAAGAGTTCTTAAAGAAGTAGTTCCAACTGCTATAATCCTATTTTTATTAGATTTAGCATTATTTAAGATGTCAGCACTTTCTTTAGTCATTTGATAGAATTCACTATGCATATGATGCTCTTCTACTATATCTACTTGAACGGGTCTAAAAGTTCCTAGTCCAACATGAAGAGTTATGTAAGCAATTTTTACCTTTTTTTGATTTATTTTTTCAAGTAGGTCTTTTGTAAAATGAAGTCCTGCTGTTGGGGCTGCTGCACTTCCTTTATATTTGTTATATACAGTTTGATATCTATCTTGGTCAATTAATTTTTCATGAATATATGGAGGAAGAGGCATTTCTCCGAGTTGGTCAATAATTTCGTAAAAAAATCCTTCATAAATCATCTCAAAATCTCTAATTCCTTCGTCATAAACCTTTGTACATCTTGCTTTTAAAATTCCATTCCCGAATGAAACCACAGTATCTACGCTAATCTTACGAGCTTTTTTGACCAGGCATTGCCAAATATTATCATTCTGCTGTTTTAATAATAAAATTTCAATAGATGCTAGCGTTTCTTGTTTAATTCCGAATAATCTTGCAGGTATTACTGATGTATCATTTAGCACTAATACATCTCCTTTATTTAAATAGTCTACAATATTATTAAAACGGTCATGTTTAATCTCTCCACTAGTCTTATTCAATACTAGCAGTCTAGAAGCGCTTCTATTTTTAAGCGGAGTTTGTGCAATTAGCTCTTTTGGAAGAATATATTCAAAGTCACTTACTTTCATTAAAATAACCTCGAATTATGAGTCTTTTTTAGATGCTTATATGCTTTTTCTGTAGCAACTCTACCTCTCTGAGTACGTTTAATGAATCCGATTTGTAATAAATAGGGTTCATAAACATCTTCAATAGTTGTGACTTCTTCGCCAATTGAAGCGGCTAAACTTTCCACTCCTACTGGTCCACCTTCGAATTTTTCGATTATCCCAAGTAAATAGTCATAATCTTTTGAATCTAATCCGATTTCATCAATGTGAAGCTTCCCTAATGCTAGTTTACAAATGTCCATACTTATGATTCCATCATTTAAAACATCAGCAAAATCTCTCACTCTTCTAAATAGTCTATTAGTAATTCTTGGCGTACCTCGGCTTCTTCTTGCTATTTCAAATAGAGCATCTTTATGAATTTCACATTCGAAAATTTTTGATGTTCTTTCACAAATTTGTTCTAATTCTGAATCATTATAATATTCTAATTTATGTACAACACCAAATCTATCTCTTAATGGGGCGCTTAAGTCGCCATATCTTGTTGTAGCACCTACAAGAGTAAATGGTGGTAAATCTACTCTAATTGATTTAGAAGTTGTGTCTCTTCCAACAATAATATCAATAACAAAATCTTCCATTGCTGGATACAAAATTTCTTCAACAATTCTAGGTAGTCTATGGATCTCATCTATAAACAAAATATCACCCGGTTCTAGGCTTGTTAATATGACTGCTAAATCCCCGCTTTTTTCGATTGAAGGACCGCTAGTTACTTTTATGTTAACTCCTATTTCATTGGCTATTATATTAGCTAAAGTCGTTTTTCCTAGTCCAGGTGGCCCGTATAAAAGGACGTGATCTAATGCTTCGTTTCTATTCTTTGCTGCTCGAATAAAAATATCCATCATTTCTTTAACTTTATTCTGCCCAATATACTCTTTTAAAAACTTTGGTCTTAAAGACAAAATTTCTATGTCTTCTTCAAGAATTTCATTAGTTAATATTTTATTTTCCATTTTTGAACACCTCATAAAAATTATACATTAAACACAGATTTTTACAAAATCATTTTTGAAATTATATATATATAATATATAAATATTGTATTAAGTTTTAAAATATGATAGAATTATGACAGTAAATGGCTGTTTTATCGCATTTAGGAGGTGCTGTATTTTGAAGAATAAGGATTTGAAGAGTTTTGATATAGCATCTTATGATGTGGAGATTGAATATAATTCTAAAATTGCACCAATTGTTAAGAAAATTACTAAATTAAATAATAGTCATGACAAAAAGTCTTTGAAATCACATAAAGACTTTTTATCTAAAGAGAAAAAATCAAAAGAAAACCTTAATATTCTAAGTGAAAAAACAGAGCTTAAAATGCAAAGAATAGAAAAAGCTGTTGAAAATAAGCTTGTTAAGTTAAGAACTAAGGATCAAAGAATCAAGAAAGAGTTTGAAATATATAGAACCGAAGAAAAAGAAAACAATGTTATTAAAATTGAAGAAACAAAGCAAATTATTACTAAACTAAATTCTACTGAAATAGTTGATACTAATAAAGTTCAGACTAGATATAGAGAAAATGTAGAATCTTATGTAGAAAAGCTGGATATCTACAGTAACAATTTTAAGAATAACCATAAAATACATATAAAACAAATAAAGGAATATTCTGATTTATTGAATAAGAAGTTAACAGATATTAACAACTTGAAAACCAACCTAAACAAAGATATTTCTAAGAATTTACAAACCTATTTGAAAACAAAAGAGATTATAAGTGATAGTATTAATTCATCACTTGCTGAAACTGAAAAACATCTAAATGCAGACACTACTAATATTAAAAAAGCATCTAATATAAAAGTAAAAAAGATTAAAAATGAAATTGATATTCTTCAAGACAAACATAAAAAAAGATTTAGTGAATATATTCTACATCTCGAAGAGCAAATCGAAACAATTAAAAACGGTTTTGACGTGAGAAAAGAATTGGTTATGAAGGACCTTCAAATTAACTTAGAAAAGCTGAATCTTGCTAAGGAAGAAGAAATTGAGAACCAATCAAAAAACACAAAAAAGACGATTAAAATGAAAATAGAATTATTTAATTTACGAGCTTCTACTACTGTAAAGTATGAAGAACGTATTTTAAATGAAAAAATAGTTTTGTTAGAAGATGAAGTAACTTTATTAAACCGAACTTTATCAAACGAATTAGAAAATCTGGAGAAACTAGAATTATTCTTGTTGAGTGATCAAAATGAAATTAAAGACACTGGAGATTATTTCAAGAATATTAATGTTTTGACTAAAAATGAATTAAATAATTTTGAACTTTCTAATAATGATTTTTTGATTAAAAATGAACGTTTGAAAACAGATTTTATAATTAAGTACACTGATTTGTTCGATAACTTTAAACGAAACTTGTTATCTCTTAATAAGTCATCAATTGAACAATTAACTGTTATTAATCAAGAAATAGATGAGATTAATAAATTCTTAGATACTTCTGAACCGTTAAGAGATATTGAAGAAAGTAATATGCGTGAAAAGATTGAAGTTTCTGAAATAAAAGAACGATATAACATCAAGCGTGTTAAGCAAAAACATGAGTCAAAGATTTTGAGCAGAGAACTTAAAAATAGTATTCTATTCGAAGAAATGAATGTAAAAAATAAATTATCAGAAAATAGTAAAGACATTTCTGGAGTTAAAAATAAAGAAAAATTGGATAAGTCTACTGAAAAAGCAAAATTAAAAGATAGCAAAGCAAATGAAATATACAAACTTAGATTAAATAGCACAAAATTAGAACAAAACATCTTGAAAAGTAGCTTTAACACTGAATTAGAAGTATTTGATCTTGAAAAATCTATTACCAGATTTGAAGTTCAAAAGGACAGTATTCTTATTTCAAAAGAAATAAATAACAGTATGATAAACATTGAAAAAGAAGCAAACTATAGAATGGAAGTAGTAAATAACCATCTTGAAGAAGATCTACTTAAATTTATAGAACAAGTTAACCTGTTGAGTTATGATCAAGAGGTCTTTTCGTCGAATATTGACTTACAAATTTCAAAAGAAAAACTAAACAATGAAAAACAAGTAAATAATATTATAGATGAAATTGCACATAAGTATTCTAGAATAGATGAAGCTTTTGAAAGAGAAGTTAAGGATCCAAAGATAAATGTAATCAAATCTGAATCAATAATTAATGAAAGACTCAGCAAGTTAGAAGCAAATGATGACATTTTCAGTAATTTCATAAAAGAAACTACTGAAACTTTCTTGGATGAAAATTTCTCAATTTCTCAAATTACGGACCTAGCAGTGAAAAACTCTCTAATTTATGAGAAATCTTCAAAATATATTGAAAGTACTTTTTCAGCTCTTATTGAAGCTAACAAATTTATGAACGAACTGGAAAAAAGAGGAATAGTTAATAATATTTCTTCTTCTACTGACCAAAATCAAATCAAGAGATATAACAAACAATTATCAAAATTAGATGTAGAATTAAATAAAAAATTGGATTCAATTAATTCTACTAAAAAAGAAAAAGAATTATTGATAAAAAATCAAATCAAATCAGATTTAAACAAATTAACAAAGCAAAAAACAGAAAATATAGAGACTTTAAGAGGAATGGTTATAAATGTTTTTGAATCATGCTTCTCATCACTAAAAGATCTTAAAACGGGCATTGTTATAGAGATTAACTTTTTGTATTTCCCATTATTAAAATTAGACAAAGAGATAATTAAAAATGTTGAATTAAATGTTCTAAAGGCAAAAAAATTACTTGAAATTGAAAAGAAAGAAAAAACTAATCCAATAGAGAAACGATTAGTTGACACTATAGAAAAATTGAATTTAAGCAGAAAAAATAACTATGATAAACTTGAAGATGAAAAAACAGAAATCACAGATCAAGTTGATGGAATTAAACAAAAAGCTCAATCTGAAGCACAAGAAATAGAGGAAGAAAGAGAAACACTTATTGAATCTAAACAAGAACAACTAAGAATAATTGAAGAATCTGAAGAAGCAAAGATTACTAAGCAAATGGAACTTTTAGATGCTAAAAAAGCAAAGATGACTACTGTTTATGAAAATGCATTACTAAAACTCCAAGGGAAAGATGAAGAAGCTGAGAAGATATATGATTATGAAAAGAAAATACACGATATAGCTTTGGAAACTGCAACTTCAAGGTTTAATGATGCTAATCTCAAAACTGAAAATACTTATCAAATGAACATAAATAAAAACAATCAAAATATAGAAAAAATTGAAAAAGATACTAAAAAATATTTCATGGATCTTAATAAAGATCTTCTCAATCTTACTAATCAATTCGAGAAAAACATCTTCACAACAAGACCTAGACTTGAAGAATCAATTGGTGATGCTCAAAAAGCCATTGAAAAAGAGGTCGAAATAAAAGAAACAAGACTTACAAATTTATTAGAGACACATTCTAAAATAACTCAATCTTTAGAAAGTAACCTCTTCACTTCATTCAAAGAAGGTTATGAAAAACTGGTATTAAATTTAGACTATTATTTAGAAGAATATAAAGCAATTGGCGACGAATATATCGCTTCAAATAACGCTTCAAACGTTGTTATCTCAGATAATAACACCGCTTTATCTAGCTCTTTATTTGAATTAGGAAGTAAGAAGAATAAAATTACGTTGGAAAAAATAACTGAAATAAATACTAAAATTAATTAGAAAGGAGGATTACTATGGCAAAAGACTTTAAGAATAGCTTACCTAAAGTAATTTCAAAAGCTAACAGAGAAATATCTACAATTATTGAAAGTGATATTGTTTCGGAATCTAAGTTATTGAAAGAACTTGTTGATCAGGTATTAAGTGCGAATTTAGAAGTTAAAAAGAATAACAATCAAAGAATTACAGAAACAAAAAGAAAATTGTCTGAACTAGATGAAAACATTAACGATTTAACTAATAAAATAGATTTAGTAGATCGTGAAACTGTTATTCAACAATTAAATGAAATGATTGATGCAGAAAATAAAATATTTGCTGCTCGTCAAGAAATTCGTTTCTTTGATAATGAAAAAACACCAGAAAGACTTGATAGTCTAGATTCTATATATAATGAATTGATAACTTCTATTCAAATAGTTAATACTTATGAAGATAGTTTTCGTGAAGGATTATTGCATAGTAATGAACTTCTTTTTAGCAGACAACACGATTTTACTGAAGAAGCTATAAGAATTATGGACGAGTTATTTGATACTAAAAAACAATATGTTTTTGATGAATTGGAAAAGCTTCAAGAATTAATTATAAAAATTGAACAAATGGAAACTGGTTTTTATACTTATATAGATCAAAACCTCCAAGAGTGTTTATCATTCAACGAAGTATCTACTTCTATTTTTACAGATGTTGACGATGATGTTTTTATAAATGAAAAAATACAAATAAATCATGATAATACATTATTTGAAATAAACAATAATTCAGATTTGATAAAAGAAAAATTCAAAGTTGATAAAGCTCAAATTGATCAATCTTATTTAGATTACGAGGTTTCTGTAAATGAGGGAATAGAATCTAAACATCTTCAATTATTAGACCAAGAAAGACAACAACAAGAACTAATAGATGAGAAATTAAAAAATATAAGACTTCATATTATTCATGCTGAAAAGAAGAATAATATATCTCAGGTTAAAAAATTGATGAAACAATTTGATAAAGTTGAAGGATCAAAGTCCTCTAAGGTTACAAAACAAATTTCTAAAGAAACTGGGACTATTACAAAAAAAATTAAAAGAAAAACATTAAATCAACTTCAAGCACTTGAACTTAATTACGTTGCTGAATTGAATAAAAACGAGCATTCTTTATTTTTGGAGAATATAAAATTTGAAGAAGCTAAAATTCTCTTTAAAATTAAATCAGATTACACTGCATTGCAGGGAGATCTTGATGTTAATAAACAGAGACTAGCCAAACTCAAAGAGCTTTTAGATACTAAGCTAACGGTAACAAAGGACCTTAATGCTTTAAAAATCGAATTAAGACAAGCAGAATTACAAATTATTAAGGATAATGAGCTCTTAGAGCAATCTTTAATAACTTCCTTTAAAGATTTATTGCTTGATTTAAAACAAGTTGAGAACTCTAGAATCGTAGCGCTCAAAGAAAACGTTAATAATCACAGTGTAATTAAGATAGAACAAGAGTTTCAAGTTAAAAAAAGTATTGAATTAATTATACTTGATCAAGAATTAATGGATATTGACAAATTAATCCTAAGGAAAAGAAATGAAACTATTATTAAAAATGAAAAGATTAAAGAAGAAGCTAATTCAGAGATTATTTATCAAGAATCTCTTATTGATATTGCAAAAAAAGAACATGAGCTTCAACTAATTAAAGTTAAATCTTTATATGAGAATGAAAGAAACTTAGCCGAAGAACAAATTGATAGAATTAACTCAGGAGTTAAGGTTAATGATGCATTTGTAAAAACAACACTTGAAAACCAGCTGCTTTTCGCTTCACAACAGATCAGATGTGCAGAAAGTGAATATGAAATTAGAGTTGAAAGTATCAACTTAACACATGGACAGGAACTTGAATATGCAGTTAAGAAAATTAATTATTATAAACAAAAATATGAGTACGAAAAATCAAAAATTACCAAAGAATTAAATGATCAACTAGAAGATTTAAATTATAAGATTCTACTCTTCACTGATGAAAAGGATAATAAAAAAATAAAGAAGAAAATTGAAAAGCTTCAGACTACTTCTGATGAATTGATTGAAAAAATTGAAATAGTAGAAAAAGAAGATGTTGAGATTTCGCGTTATGAAAAAGTTATCCAAGATGCTGATAATAGAGCACACGAAGCTATTGAAGAAGCAGTACATCTCAAAAATAAAACTATAGATTCATTTGAAATTTTATATAATCAAACAAAACAAAAGTACGATGTCATTAAAGAAACTAACCAAACTGAAGATACTAAAGGAATAATGCCTGTTCTTAATAATACGGCTGTTTCCAGCGCAAATACTCGTCTTCAAAAAGCAATTAAAGAAGCAAATGAGTTATATAAAGATAAAATTGTATCTCCTGCTCTTGTGATTTCTGATACCAAAACAATGCTTGAGTCCTTTACAAGTAGTAAAGAATCTGAAGATTTTATTGATGAACAAAAAGAACTTAAAAAACATGTAATCAAAACCCATAAAGATGTCATTAATGACCTCGAGGAGAAAAAAGAAAGACTTCTTCTAGTTGTTGCGGAAGAACTTCAAACCGTTAAAGAAGATAACAAAATAGAATTAAAAAATCTTGAAACAAATATTTTTATAGATGCTATTTATCGAAATGAAAAGGATATCGAGAACGATTACTTGGTTTTATTCAAAAAAGAAGCCGATATTTATACCGGATATACTACGGAAGTAAGTGGTTTAAGAGATGAAAGATTAGCTGAAATCACTAAAATTTCTAAAGATACTAATTCAATGATTCAACAAACCCTTAAACCATATAAAAAATACATTAGATTTGCGTCAAAGGGATTGAACTCAAAGAAAAAGGATTTAGAAAAAGAGTTTAGTAAAAAACTTAGTAAATCGAAAAACGAAGTTCAAAGTAATTACCGTAAACAATTTAGTAATATATAAAAAACCATCCTCACTCGGATGGTTTTTTTATTAAATGGTAAGGTTTTTAACCCACTTGTAGCTGAAAAATCTCCACAGTAGTAAAAACAACTTAATAATTTCTTCAACATTAACAATAGCTACTATCCAATATATAGGTAAAGTACTATAGATGCTTAAAATAAATGCAAGTGGTACACCAATAAGCCACAATGGACCAATTTCAGCTAAGAGTGAGTAGACTGTATCTCCACCAGATCTTAAAGTACCAACAATCTGTAGTGCATTTGTGAATTTAATTGGAATATAGAAACTAAAGACTTTTAAAATTAATGTAATATTACTTATAACATTAGGTGGTAAGTGTTTAAACATGGATGCTATTGAGTTACTAAAAACAAATAGTAGCACTCCAAAAACAATTCCAGCTATAACACCTAATTTAGTGAAGTTAAGTCCCCACTTTTTAGCAAGTTCTAATTTATTTTCTCCAAGCTTTTTACCAAGCATTATAGCGCAAGCACTACTAAGGCCTGCATTAAATGACCAAAATAGTCCCATAATTAAATTACTAATTACAACACTTGAAATAATCTCTTCGCCAATAAAGGCATAAGCAATTAGATAAAAACTCATTCCTAAGCCCCAAATAGTTTCATTAAGAGCTACAGGCAATGCTTTTTTAAATAGTTTTTTTATAAAATCAAGAGTAATATTTTTATATTCAATAAACTTAATTCTGAATACTTCTTCTTTTGAAAAGAACAAATATCCAATTAGAAGTATTGCACCTAAACTACTTGAAAGTGTAGTAGCAAGTGCTGCTCCTCTAACGCCCATAGCGGCAAATCCAAAGTTACCATTAATTAGAACATAGTTTAAAAGTGTATTTAATGCAACAACTCCTATGGCAACAATTTGTGGGTAACCTACTTTTTCAACGCTTCTCATTAACATTCCAATTGCAAAAGTAATAGTCATAGAGAAGTATGAGAATGCAGCTATTTTAAGATAATCTGACCCATACTGCTTAAACGACTCACTAGTCGATGCAAGTGTATTATGATCAAATATACTTATTAATACTTTTGGAGCGAAAAATGCGAATGTAAAAAACAATAAAGATAAAATTGCTCCTATTATTAAAGTGATGATAAACACTCTATGTATATTATTTATTTCCTTACTTCCCCAGTATTGGGCAATAAAGATAGCAAGTCCGCTAAAGAAACCAAATTCTATCATAATTAATAAAAATGCGAAGTTTGCACTTACTCCAACAGCCTCAACCGCTAAATTCCCTAAATTTGATACCATAAACATATCAATAATACCAAGTAAACTAGTCATTAATTGAGCTAGGACAATTGGTGTACCTATCCGGATTACTTTCCGGATAAAGAATTCATTGCTATTCTCATCGAGTAAAGTATGTGACATCTATTTTAAGTCCTTAAAGAAACTTGTACCATAGCTTGCTCTTTTTGTTTTGAAGTTTTCTGAGATTGTTGCAGCTATATCAGAAAATGATTCTCGTATTGGTAATGCTCCACCAGATATTCCTTTAGAATAAACTAATAATGGAACATATTCTCTTGTATGATCTGTTCCAGGTGCAGTTGGATCATTACCATGATCTGCAGTGATCATAATTAAATCATCTTTATGCATCTTTTCCATTAATTCGCCTAGTTGAACATCAAATTCTTCTAAAGCCTTCTTATATCCAACTGGGTTTCTTCTGTGACCATATAAAGCATCAAAGTCCACTAAATTAATATAAGCTAGACCTTTAAAGTCTTTATCTGCATATTTAATATAGTTTTCCATTCCATGAGTATTTGATTTTTGTTTATAATATTCTGTGATTCCCTCAGAATCGTATATATCTACTATCTTACCAAATGAAACTACATCATATCCTGCATTTTTCAAATGAACTAAAGCAGTATCTTCAAATGGTTTGAGGGCATAATCATGTCTGTTTGGTGTTCTTTTGAATTCACCAATTTTATTTCCAAGGAATGGTCTAGCAATTATTCTTCCAACCTTCCATTCTTCTTTCATTGTTAACTCTCTTGCAATTTCACAAGCTTTATAAAGGTCGTCAAGACCTACTTTTTCTTCATGTGCTGCGATTTGAAGAACACTGTCAGCAGATGTATAAACAATTAAATCTCCTGTTTCTAATTGATGTTCTCCATATTCATCTAGGATTACAGTACCACTACTTGCTTTATTACCAACTACTTTACGACCAGTTCTTCTTTCTAGCTCACTAATTAACTCATCAGGGAAGCCAGTTTCAGTAAAAGTAGTAAATGGTTCAACAATTTTTAGTCCCATTATTTCCCAATGTCCTGTCAAAGTATCTTTTCCAAGACTTATTTCCTTCATTTTTGAGTAGTATCCTATTGCGTTTTCGTTTTTACTTACTCCTGCAATATCGGTCAAGTTTCCGTAACCTAATTTTTGCATATTAGGTAAGTATAAAGGTCCCGCAGCCTCACCTATATGTTTTATTGTATTTGAACCTGCATCACCATATTCTGCTGCATCTGGTAAAGCTCCACAACCTACACTATCAATTACTATTAAAAATACTCTATTAAACATTATAACTCCTCCTCGGTTTTTGCACGAGGATGAAATTCCTCGTAAACATTTTTTAATTGCTTTTTACTTATATGCGTGTAAATCTGAGTAGTTGATATATCTTCATGTCCAAGTAATTCCTGTACCATTCTTAGGTTTACTCCATTTTCAAGTAAATGAGAAGCAAAACTATGTCTTAGGGTATGAGGACTTACATCTTTTGTTATTCCAGCTTTTAATGCTAACTTCTTTAAAGCTTTATAAAATCCAACTCGGCTAATTGAAGAACCTCTATTGTTAACAAAAACAATATCACCAGGTACTTTTTTTAGTACTGGCCTTCCTTTATCCAAATATCTTCTTAATGAGTATCTTCCTTCTTCTCCTAAGGGAACAATTCTTTCTTTGTTACCTTTTCCAATAATATTTAAAAATCCCATGTTTAAATGTAAATCACCTAGTTTTATACCAATTAATTCTGAAATCCTAAGTCCACTTCCATATAGTAGTTCAAGCATGGCTCTATTTCTAAGTTCAAGAGGTTCATCACCATCAGCCGCTATCATTAATGCTTCGACTTCTTCTACGGATAGTATTTGAGGCAATCTCTGTTCCTTCTTAGGTAAACTAACTCCAAGAGAGACATTACTAGTAATCAATTTCTCTAGCATAAGATATTTGTGAAATGATCTAACTGCACTCATTTTCCTAGATATACTTGAAGCAGTATTATGTTTTCTCTTCAATCTTCCAATAAAATTACGAATATGTTGTTTAGTAATCTTATCAGGGTCATTTAACATGTAGTTTTTAGTTAAAAACTCAATATATTCGATTAAATCTGACATATATGATTTGATTGAATTTTCACGAAGCCCCTTTGTTATTTTCAAATAGTACTCATATTCTTTAAGTAGTCTTTTTAACATGATTTCCCCTCCTAAAAGATTGAAAAGACTATATTACCAAGTAAAAGTCCTTTTCTTGTGAACAACAATTGACCTTCTTCAATTATTAATAACTTCTTATTGATAAAATCATTGATTTCAGGATATTTATCAAGTAAATCTATGTTGAATTTCTCATTTACATGGATTATGTTGATTCCTTTTAGTAAACGTAATCCCATAATCATTTCTTCCCTTAAAGGTTCTACTTCATAGGTCTCTTTATGAGAATATCCGTCTTTTTTAAGCGATTTTATATATCCACTTACACTTCTGATATTTGAAAATCTTTTACCATTGTAAAGAGAATGTGATCCACTACCAAGTCCTAAATAGTCTTGATTCTCCCAATATACTTTATTATGAAGAGATTCATAACCAAACTTTGAAAAATTACTGATTTCATAGTGATTGAACTTGTTTTTTGTTAGTACATCAATCACTCTATTATACATTACTGCTTCAATATCTTCATCATTCATGCTTATGAGTTTTTTTCTATATAAATAGTGTAACTTTGTTTTTTCTTCAAGAATTAAAGAATAGTATGAGATATGTTTAATTGGCAATTTTAATACTTCTTGCAAATCAATTTCTAATTCTTCTTCTGTTTGGTTGATTAGAGAAAACATTAGGTCAACATTAATATTGTTAATACCACAGGCAATAAGATTATTAATTCCATTTACAACATCAGTTTTACTGTGAGTTCTTCCTAAAAACTTTAAATGATTTTCATCAAATGTTTGTACTCCAATACTTACCCTATTAATACCGTGTTTTTTTATAAGTTTTGAAAATTTTAATGAAATATCATTCGGATTAGTTTCAATCGAAAACTCAACTAGTCTATTTACGTTGATTAACTCATGAATCTTATTAAAAAGTAATTCTAATAGTTCATTTGGTAAACTAGAAGGTGTTCCACCACCAATGTAAATTGTTTTTAAGTCATTATATTCATATTTATGATTATCTAACTCCATTATTAGGGAATTTATGTACTTTTTCTTCTTGTCAAAAGTTGCGATTTCCTTATGAAAATCGCAGTATGTACACACTTTATCACAAAATGGTATATGGATATAAATAGCAGTTAACATAATCACACCTCTTCTATTATTCTATCACATAAAATACTAATTATAGCAATAATTTTCACAAAATTTGGATATTTTTCATATTTATCATAATGATTAAGAAAACTCCCTCTTCAAACAAGTTAAGTGGGGGATGAATTAATCAAATTTCCAGGTTGAAAATTCACTATATTTTTCAATATAAAATACTTTGATTGTTAAGTATTTAATGATAACCTAGACATGGGAGTAATAAATTAGATTAACAAGAATAAGATTTTAACTAAACCAAAACGAAATAATTAAAATGTAAAAATAGAGGATGGGACAACCTTGATAGCTCGGTAATCTTGCGAACGCTAGTTCGCACAACCCAAGAAGCCCCTACTTCAAATTGAATTATTCAATTAAGTGGCGGGAGTGTTCACTATATTTGTATAAATCTAATGAATTTTCATATTACTCTCACACCATTTTCATTTGTATAACATATTATATCGGTATAATATGTTATACAAAGTTAAAGGAGATTTATAAAAATGAAAAAAATAATATCAATTGGACTAATTATGTTACTAATATCTGGACTTTCTGCATGTAATGACGTTGATTATCCAGAAACAATAAATGAGACTACTGTTAATAGTGAAGATATCATCATTAATGATACAGATAACAACGAGATATTGCTACTTGAAGATACAACTTGGGGAGCAAGTGCTGCCTTGAGTTCAGAAATATTGAGTTTAGAAGATATGTTAATATATGCTATTCAAGATGAATATTCAGCTAGAGCAGAATATGAGTATATAATAAGCAATTTTGATATAACAAAGCCATTCACAAATATAATACAAGCTGAAAATACACATATTGATTTGCTATTACCTTTTTTTGATACCTATAACCTTACTATTCCTGAAGACACTGCAACTGAGCATTTGATTGAGATTGAAAGTACATACGAAGCTTTTGAAACAGGAGTATATGCTGAGATTATAAATATTGCTATGTATAATCACTTTTTAGAAGGCGATCTTCCTGAAGATATTAAAGCAGTTTTTATATCCTTGCGAGATGCTTCAATGAATCATTTAAATGCATTTGAAAAAAATCTAGAAAAATTACAATAAGTCAATGAAATATATAAAAAGCCCTTGGTAAGGGCTTTTTATTAATCATCTAATGCTAATACACTTAAAAATGCTTCTTGAGGTATTTCGACATTTCCGATGCTCTTCATTTTCTTTTTACCTTTTTTCTGTTTTTCAAGCAACTTCTTCTTACGAGTTATATCTCCGCCATAACACTTGGCTAAAACGTTCTTACGCATTGCCTTTATTGTGCTTCTAGCAATTATCTTTGAATTAATAGCTGCCTGAATTGGTACTTCAAACATATGTCTAGGAATAATCTCTTTTAGTTTTTCAGTTAAAGCTTTACCCCTTCTATAAGCGAAATCTCTAAAGACTATTATGCTAAGGGCATCAACAATTTCATTGTTAAGTAAAATGTCCATTTTTACTAAATTACCTTCTTTATATTCGCTTAATTCGTAATCGAATGAAGCATAACCTTTAGAATATGATTTTAGTTTATCAAAGAAATCATATACTATTTCTAGTAAAGGTAAATTATAGGTAAGTTGTACTCTTGTGTCTCCTAAGTACTTCATATCTACAAAGACTCCTCTTTTATATTGACAAAGTTCCATGATATTACCTACAAATTCTTCTGGAGTAAGGATTGTAGCTGTTACATAAGGTTCTTCAATCCTTTCGATTTTCTGAATTTCGGGTAAGTCACTTGGATTATCTATTTGAACCATTGTATTATCTGTAAGGTATATTTTATATACTACACTAGGGCTTGTAGCGATTAAAGGAATATTGAATTCTCTTTCAATTCGCTGTTGGATTATTTCCATGTGTAATAATCCAAGAAATCCAGTTCTAAAACCGAACCCAAGGGCTTGCGAAGTTTCTGGTTCAAAGGCTAAACTTGCATCATTTAGTTTTAATTTACCAAGTGCTTCTCTTAAATCGTTATATTGACTTGAATCAATTGGGAATACTCCACAAAAGACCATAGGGTTTAATGTTCTATATCCTGGTAAAGGTGTTTCTGCAGGTTCATCAGCTGAAGTTATTGTATCCCCTACTCTTACATCTTCAACAGTTTTTATTGAGGCACTTAAAAAACCTACGTCTCCCGGACCTAAGTAATCTCTTTTCTCTTCTTTTGGTGTTGTGATACCAACCTCAATTACTTCATAAATGACGTTTGTTGACATCATTTTAATTTTATCGCCTTTTCTTACAATTCCTTCAAATATTCTAATACTAGGAATTATTCCTCTATATGCATCAAAATATGAATCAAATATTAGTGCTTTCAAAGGTGCTTCAGGGTCTCCAATTGGTTTTGGGACTTCTTTTACTATTTGTTCAAGAATTTCTTCTATTCCAATTCCTTCTTTTGCACTTGCAAGAACTGCATTTGTTGTATCAAGACCTATAATTTCTTCTACTTCTCGCTTTACTTTTTCTGGATTTGCACTAGGAAGATCGATTTTATTAATAACAGTTAAAATCTCTAAGTCGTTATCAAGAGCTAAATAAACATTTGCCAATGTTTGTGCTTCTATACCTTGAGCAGCGTCTATAACTAAGACAGCACCCTCACAAGCAGCTAAACTACGTGATACTTCGTATGTGAAATCGACATGTCCAGGTGTATCAATAAGATGAAAGATATATTCTTCTCCATCGAGTGCATTGTATTTAACCTCAACAGCATTTAATTTGATTGTTATTCCACGTTCACGTTCTAAATCCATAGAGTCTAGTAATTGAGATTTCATATCTCTACTAGCAATTGTATGTGTTTTTTCTAGGATTCGATCTGCTAAAGTAGATTTTCCATGATCAATATGAGCAATTATCGAGAAATTTCTGATTTTCTCTTGTCTTTTTCTTATTGCTGCATAATCGATTTTTTGACTCATATTAACACCTCCTCTTTAACGCTTATTAATTTTACATTATATTTAGTATTAATGCAATGAAAAAGATTACTTAGTTTATTTAAAACGGCACAAATGAGCCGTTAATTAGTTCTTGTGAAAACAATATTATTTATATTTGAAAGTTCTTTGTTGTATCCATAATTATTATCCTTATATTCTTTCATTTGAGAAACACTGTCAATACTATTAATAATGAGGTAATTAAGGAATCTTCCTCTTTCTTGTTTTGAGTAAGTTGCTTGGTTAACAAATTTACCATTTTTAGCTTGAAGGAAGCTTATATTGACCAAATTTGATGTGTTTATTAATTTCGAAAATTCGTTTGATGCTAGATTTATTACCATTTCATTCTTAAAATAATTGTCTATTTTCCATATCGAGTAGAGATTTAGACCTATATTCATTTTCATATCAAGTCTATAGGGTTTTATTAAAGTACCAGGCTCTAGTATTCCATAAAAAGCATCTATAATGATTAGTTTTTGTTGAATATAATCATATTCATTCTCGTGATATAGCTCTTTTTGTAATCCTTTAAATACAAGCCCATTAAAACTCTCAAAAGCGTTATATGTAGGTAATTTATTATAGTTTTTTATGTTATTATAAGTCAAGTTTAAGAGATTATTATCGATCTTCATGATTCTTTTGATATCTGTTTTAGATAGTTTTCTTAATTGAGCTAGGATTTTCTTATGTTCTTTGATATATAATATTTCTTTATCTAATAAATAATCTGATTTTGACAAATCCTGAGTTTTGCTTGGGGATATAATAATTTTCATCAAATCACCTCCTTATTATTATATATTATGTTACAATTAAAACAAGGCAGGTGTTTATTATTATGAATTTATTTTATTTTCTTCAAAAATATTTAGATAAAAAGAATAATGTAGAGTTTAGAATCACATGGGAAAAGCTTATTCAAAGTAGAATGAAGACATTTATCGTTATTATAATTCTGATATGGTTATTATCTACTGCTCTTCTTGGATATTTAATTAGTCTGTTAGTATGGACGTTTATCGCAATTGTTCTAACATTTTTCTTTGGTGCATATATCGCTTACGTTTTTTTCGTTCAAACATTGAAATTTCTAGCAACAAACAATACAAGATATATTCAAAGTAAAATGGAAATGGATGAGAATGTCATTAATTATGATAATGTAGTTGGGTAATCTTAGAAAAAATAAAAAGAAAAAGACGCATTTATGCGTCTTTTTTAATATCAATACTATGTAAGCCATGTTCTGTACCCTAATAAAAGGGTGGTAACCATTTATCTACGTATAAATACGTCTCCTCTTCGGTTCATTTACCAAGTTGGAGTGCCCCTACCATAGTTTGGGTTTCTAGCTTGTGGGGTTTACCCGTTCCACCTTCATAGTTTCCTATAAAGTTCGTCTCTGTGGCACTTTTAAAGATACTAACACCATTTAACAGGTGTATTCTCAGCCGTCACTTACGTGCATAGAGTTATTGTTTCCTCTATCACAATCACTACAAGCATCTCAGCTTGTGCTAGCATGGACTTTCCTAACCTTTCGGCTCGATTACCCAAGTATTAATATTTATTACTTATTTAGTTCTTCTTCTAGTATTTCTTCTAAATCTTCGATGCATCCACCACAAGTGATTCCGGCATCTGTTACATCACCGATCTCATCAACAGTATGTGCACCGTTCTTTATTGCTTTAACAATTTCTTCATAAGTAATGTCTTGACAAAAACAGATTACTTCATCTTTTTTTCTCATATAAACACCTCCTGGGAAATTATTATATCATATATTTATTCTTTTGTTTCTGTTTTTGCAATAGGGGTAGTTTTAACAACTGGTTTAACAACTGGTTTTGGAAGAGTTGCTTTTCTTGATAAATCAACTCGTCCTTTATCATCTATTCCAATTACTTTAACTGAGATCATATCATATAATTTAACAACATCTTCAGTTCTTTGAACTCTTTCATGAGCTAGTTTTGAAATATGACAAAGACCATCTGTTCCTTTCCATAACTCAACAAAGCATCCAAATTTTTCAATTCTAACTACTTTACCTGAGTAAACTTCTCCTACTTTAGCAACTTTAACTATATCTTCTATTATTTTTATTGCTTTTGCAATGTCAACAGTATTAGTATGCATTATTGTAACTCTACCAGTTTGTTCAATGTCGATTTTAACATCATTACATTGTTCAATGATTTGAGTAATTTGTTTACCCCCAGGGCCAATAACGTCTCTGATTTTGTCTGGATCAATTTGCATTAATTTAACTTTAGGTGCATATTCCGCTACTTCTTCTCTAGAAACAGCAATAATATCATTCATGTTTGCAAGAATTTCAAGTCTTGCGATTCGTGCTTGTTCTAAAGCTTCTTCCATAATATCATTATTGATTCCATCAATTTTGATATCCATTTGTAATGCTGTAATACCATCTTTTGTTCCTGCTACTTTGAAGTCCATGTCTCCATTATGATCTTCCATTCCTTGAATGTCAGTCAAAATTGAATAACTGTCTCCTTGTTTAACTAATCCCATTGCAATACCTGCAACTGGGCCTTTAATTGGTACACCAGCAGCCATTAAACTCATACTACCAGCACAAATTGTTGCTTGTGAACTAGATCCATTGCTTTCAAGTATTTCTGAAACTATTCGAACTGTATAAGGAAATTCTTCTTCATTAGGCATAACTTGTTTTAATGCACGTTCACCAAGCATACCATGTCCAATTTCTCTTCTTCCGGCTCCCATATATCTTCCTGTTTCACCAACACTGTATGGAGGGAAATTATAATGTAACATAAATTTCTTTTCTTGTCTTTCAGCAATACCATCTACAATTTTATGTTCTCTAAGAGAACCTAAAGTAGTCAATGCTAATGCTTGTGTTTGACCTCTTGTGAACATTGCTGAACCATGAGTTCTTGTGAATAAGTCTATTTTAGATTCAAGTGGTCTTAATTCATTAAGTTTTCTACCATCAGGTCTAACTTTATCTTCACTTATTAATCTTCTTACTTCGTCTTTTACTATGTCATGACAAACTGATCCAACATCAGATAGTAATGCTTTAAGATCATCTTTGTCCATACCAGCGTTATCTTCTTCATATTTAGCAGTAATTGCGTCAGTAACTGCGCTTATAGCATCTTCTCTAGCTTTTTTCTCTTCAGTTTGAACAGCTTTAACCATATCTTTTTCAACAATAGCTTTAACTTCTGCGAATAATTCAGGGTTTACTACTTTATAATCATATACTTTTTTCTCTTTTCCAACTTCTTTGATAATTTCTTCTTGGAATGCAACGATTTTCTTAACCCATTCATGTCCAAAGTTAATTGCTGCTAACATATCTGTTTCATTAACGATTTTAGCGCTTGATTCTACCATGTTAACTGCATATTTAGTTCCTGCAACTATTAATTCAATATCAGAAAGTTTTTGTTGTTCAGTTGTAGGATTTACTATTAATTTTCCATCTACTCTACCAACATTTACTCCTGCAATAGGTCCGTTAAATGGAATTTCACTAATTCCAAGTACAATACTACTTCCTATCATAGCAGTCATTTCTGGTGAATGATCTTGATTTCCACTCATTACTTGGTTGATTACTTGTACTTCGTTTCTAAACCCATCAGGGAATAGAGGTCTAAGTGTTCTATCAATCAATCTTGAAGTAAGTGTTTCATTATCACTTGGTCTTCCTTCTCTTTTTAAGAACCCACCTGGGATCTTACCTGCAGCATACATTTTTTCTTGGTAAATACTCATTAATGGGAAAAAATTCATTGGAACAGCTTTTTTCGATATAGCCGTAACACTTAAAAGTGCAGTGTCTTCATATCTAACTAATGCAGCCCCTGCTGCTTGCTTAGCTACTTCTCCAATTTCTACAATTAATTTTCTACCATCAAAATCCATCTCGAATATTCTTACGTCAGTCATATTCATTTCCTCTTTTCTTCTCGTTTTATATTTTTTATTTTATCCAATTTAATATAATACCATAAATCCGATAAAAAACATAGAAATAATACTTATTGCTAGTATTTATATTAATCTAAATAAAAAAGCAAATTACTCTGCTTTCTTATTAGATATATGATTTATAAACATATCGATTGTGTTATTCAAACAGTTCACTGCATATTTATCATCTGAGATATGATTATAACCCAGTCTTAAGGCTATTTTTTGAGTAGTTGAAATCATTACTTGGGACACAAAACAAAGTGAATCACTAGCTATGAGTTCAGACTTCACTGAACCATCTTGAATTCCTTCTTCAAATATCTCAGCAAAAGTCTGTTTTATGTAATTAATGTGTTGAAAAAACTCATTTTCATCTTCTGTTGTTTTTGAAGGAACTAAGTATGAATCAAGGTCTTCCGTGAATTTTAGAAACCCTCGATGGTTATAATACATTTCAATAAACAATCCAAGATAGGCTTTTATTTTTTCAAGACCGTTTAACTTATTATCTATATTGTCATGTTTATATTTATCAAATACTTCTCTTTGTTCTTTCCAGTAATCAAAAGCCACGAATTTCACTAAGTATAATTTTTCAGTGAAATAGCGGTAGATTGAAGCTTCTCCAACATTTGCTCTTTTAGCAATATTACTTATTTTACTGTTTGTAATTCCATTTATGTTAAATTCAATTTTAGCTGCTTCAAGAATTCTTTTTATTTTTATTTGTTTTGAATCACTTAAGTCTTCTAACTTTAAATCTTTGAGATTCATCAAATCACCTCTCTATTCTATTATATATTTTTTAAAGCAAAATAGTAAATAATTGGCTTTTTTTATTGCATAAAGTTCTTTTTATAAAAAAAACCGCCTATTTAGACGGTTTTAATGGTTCAACAATTTTTAGTTTTTTTGAATCCTCTCGCAGTTCAATAATATATTCAAATGTTACTTTAATAATTCCGGTAATCGGAATTGCCAAGATAATACCCGTAACTCCAAATAAGGAACCAAAGAAGATGAAACTTGATAATATGAGTAATGGGTGAATGCTAACTTCCCTTCCCATTATCCAAGGCTGTATAATACCTCCTTGTAACCCTTGACCAACAAAATTCACTATTATAATTGCTATGAATGTCCATTCCCCAAACATTAATTCTCCTGGAACTGTAAATGAGTATAATAATGGAAGTAACATTCCAATAAAACCACCAATATAAGGTATTATATCTAGGAATCCTAATGTGAATCCAAAGAAAATACTTCTTTCACCAAGTCCAAGAATAAAGAATATAATTGTAAAGAAGATACTCATGATGAACATTGAAGTAAATCTTCCGTTAAAATATTTTTCAATAACAACATTTGATCTAATTCCAAGTTCTCTTAAGTCTTTTTTGTATTTTTTTGGTACAACTACAAGTAATCCTTCAAATATCTTTTCTTTATCATTAAGAATAAAGAATAAAAATACCGGAATTAATACTATACTTAATAAAATACTTATAAAACTTTTGAATAGGTTGAAAATGTTGATGCTTATAGCTGATACGCTATCTAAACTAACGTAACTACTAATCGATTCATAAAAATCTGCAAATCGAGAATTATTTTCAGTGAAATTTTCTATTGATGCTAAAATGCTTTCCCAGTCATATAAAACAAATACTTGTGCTTGATCGTAAATCATATTACCTACTAATAGAACAAACAAGGCAATAACGCCTAACAACAAGATAAATACTAGGATTACACTAATCCATCTCTTTTTAATTTTTTTATCAAGTAATTTTACAATTGGAGCAAGTAAATAACTGATAAACAAAGCTACACCTAAAGGGAATATAATTGCATTAATAGCTATAAACAATGTATCAATTTGAGATCCAAATAAATCATTTGCGTATTTTATTGATATTAATAATAAAGCAATAATACCAAGGTTTTGAAGTGCCTTAACTCTTTTTGCGCTTTTACTCATAATTTAACCCTCCTTAAACATTATATCATAGAATTGTAAGAAAAAAGCGCGTTTCAGCGCTTTAATTATCTTCTTAATCCTAATTTTGTTATAAGATCGCGATATCTTTTTGCATCTTTTTTTGCTAAGTATTTAAGTAAATTTCTTCTGTGTCCTACTTTTTTAAGTAAACCACGTCTTGAATGATGATCATGTTTGTGAATTTGTAAATGTGCATTTAATTCAAGAATTTCAGTAGTTAATAAAGCAACTTGTACTTCACAACTTCCTGTATCTCCATCTTTTTGACGGTATTCTTCAACTATTTTTTTCTTTGCTTCGTTAGATAATGCCATTTTTGTTTCCTCCTTTTTTATTTTCTTACCTAATTCCTAGTAAATCGTTGGAGTATCGATAAACAAAGATATAGGCGCGATTAATATTATATCATAGTAGATATTTTATGCAAGTATTATCGTTCTAATTCTCTAAAAGTCTTTAATGTATTTATTTTGTCATTGTCGATTTGTGCTATTAGGCCTTCAACAGTAGAAAACTTGACTTCATCTCTAAGTCTTTTAACAAACTTTATTTCAATTATTTCTCCGTAAATGTCTTTATCAAAATCAAAGATATTAGATTCTACAGATAACTCTACTCTACAGTTAAGTGTTGGATTGTGACCTACACTTGTCATTGATTCATACCATTTACCTTCTACTCTTGTTAAAGTAGCGTAAACTCCTCTTTTAGGGATGAAGTATCCATCTGTATTAATATTTGCTGTAGGATAACCAATCATTTGACCTTTTTTTGCACCATGAAGAACTTCTCCAATTATTGAGTAATAGTCTCCTAAAACATCTTTTACGTTGTCTACTTGGCCTGATCTGATTAAATCTCTGATATGTGTGCTTCCTACTTTGAAGCCATCATAAGTTACTTCTTTTAACACAACTGTGTTAAACCGTGAGTCTTGAAGTAATGTTTTTACATTTCCGCTTCCTCTTTTACCAAACTTAAAGTCAAATCCACATACTATTGTATCAATATTTTTTAAGTACCTTTCAATGAACTCAAGTGGACTTAAAGAAGCTTTTTCTTTTGAAAACTCAATTACATACACAAAATCGATATCAAATTGTTTGAATATCTCTATTTTTCTATCTAAAGGTGTTAGATATAAATAATCAAGGTCAAATAAAATACTTTTGGGATGAACATCAAAAGTTATAATTACTTTTGCATAGTTTTTCTCATTACCTATTTCAATTGTTTTTTTAATTAATTCTTTATGAGCAAGATGGACACCATCAAAAAAGCCGATTGCTGCGACTGAATTATGTTTAATTGGGTTACCATTTAGTTTAATGATTTTCATACTTTCAACCCTCTTTAAAATACGTTTATTGCCTTCATCTTAGGCTCTGTAGGATGTTTATCATAGATTGCGAGTAAATTATCATCCTCGTCTACCATTCTTGTTAAAGTGTATTCATCAAAATATTTTAAACTTATTGCCATTCCATTTTGAACATGATGTAGTAGTTCTTGTGGTATAACTAATTTATTCATATAAGATAAGGCATTTGATAGAGATATCATTGTAAAATTACCATTCTCTATTTCCTCTAAAGTGTAACTATCTTCAACACTAAATTGACCAGCTTTGATTCTATGTAAATCGTAGCTGTGGGCTGGGTAACCTAACTTTGCTCCTATATCATATGATAATGTTCTTACGTAAAGTCCTTTTGAACTATGAACAATATAATCAAAATATGCTACATCGTCTGAATATATAATATCATTTATCTGCTTTATGTCAAAAATATCAATAACTCTTGAGGGAATATCATCAATCACAATTCCTTTACGAGCATATTCATATAATCTTTTACCTTTGTATTTGATTGCAGAATACATTGGAGGTGTTTGTGTATATTTACCTTTAAATGAATTAATCACTTCATCTAAATGGTCAATTTTAGTTACTTTTTTCTCATCTACTATTGTTCCAGTTTTATCTAAAGTGTCTGTAGATTTACCAAGTAGAACTCTAGATTGATATATTTTCTCGTCGTTGTTAAGGTATTTCATAATTTTAGTGCCCTTATTTATACCTACAACTAAAATACCGGTAGCATCAGGATCTAATGTTCCTGTATGACCGACTTTTCTTGTTTTTAAAATTCCTCTTAAAACATTAATTACATCATGAGAGGTATAATCTTTTGGTTTATTTACTAATAATATTCCATTCATTTAAATCACCACCGTCATTATACAATAAAGCAAAAAAAAAACCAAGATTAACCTGGTTATTTTTTTATGCTTTTCTTACCCATTCAACTAAAGCATCTTTTGGCATGAATCCTGCTCTTTGAGCAACAGTCTTTCCTTCTTTTAATACGAACAAAGCCGGAATTCCTTTTACACCATATTGATTAGCAAGTTCAATATTTTTGTCTACGTCTACTTTTACTACTCCAATGTCTGATTGTTCTTCAGATATTTGTTCTAAAACTGGTCCGATCATTCTACATGGAGCGCACCATTCTGCATAAAAGTCTAATATTATTGTTCCTTTTGCTATTACTTCTTGAAAGTTGGTACTGTTTGCAAATACTACTGCCATAATTATTCCTCCTTATTTAAAAAATACAAATTTATTATACTTAAATAATCTAGATAATACAATTGATTCGCATAATTTATTTGAAATTAACAACTGTTACTCCAGTTCCGCCTTCTCCACCTTCTCCATCACGATGACTTTTGACATTAGTATTCTTATCAAGATAGGTTTTTACTAATTTTCTTAATGTCAAAGTACCATAACCATGAATTACTGTTGCGAAAGGCATATTTGTTATTAAACAGTCATCTATGTATTTATCAAGTGAAGTCTCAGCTTCATCATATCTCATTCCTCTTAAATCAAGTTCAGGGTTAACACTTTTTTTAATATTAGATCTTACTCTACTAACTTTATTGTTTTCCTTTTTAGGGTGTTCAATAAATTCAATTTCTTCTTCTAAAAATTGTGAAGTTAAAGAGCCCATCTTTACAACCCATCGATTATTCTTTTGTTTTTTTATTAATTCTGCAGATCTATTAAATTTTAAAACATTGACAATATCACCAATCTCATAATCGTGTTTTTCTGCAGGTTTTTTCTTTGTTTCTTCAACACTAAATGATTTAACTTTGAATTTAATATCTGCAATTTCATGATCTTTAATAACACCTTGATTTCTTAGGTCTTCTATTCCTTTGATAAGGTTAAAGGCTTCCTCTTTTGTGCTCTTGATTATATGACTTTCTTCTATAGCTACCTTTTTCATCAAAGCTCTTTTTTCTACTATAAGCTCTTTTCGCAACCCTTCAGTTCTATTGACTAGCTCTTGATTGTCTGAAATTAGAGTTTCGTATTTCCTGATTTGTTGTTCAAGAGTGTTTCCACGTTTTTCAAGCTTATTAATTAGGTCAGTGACCTCAGAAGTTGATGTTAAAACACTCGCTTTTGCATTTTTAATTATTGTTTTATTTAGTCCTAGTCTTTCACTAATTAACAGTGCGTTTGATTTACCAGGAGTTCCAAGTAATAATCGATATGTTGGACTCAAAGTATTAACATCAAACTCAACACTTGCATTAACTATCTCATCTTTGTTATAAGCATAGGCTTTTAACTCTGGATAATGAGTTGTAGCTATAACATGTACACCTCTTACTCTAATATAATCTAATATACTTATCGCAAGACTTGCTCCTTCTTTAGGATCAGTCCCACTACCCAGTTCATCTAGTAATATTAATGAACCTTCTGTAAGGTTATCAATTATTCTTATTATTCTAGTCATATGTGATGAAAATGTTGATAATGATTGTTCAATTGATTGTTCATCACCAATGTCAGCAAAGACATTTTCAAATATTACTGTCTTACTTCCTTTTTCAACTGGAATTAAAATTCCACTCTGAACCATTATTGATAATAGACCCATTGTTTTTAAAGCAACGGTTTTACCACCAGTATTTGGTCCGGTAATAATAATGATTTTTTCTTCTTCATTAAAAGTTATCGTGTTTGCCACTACTTCTTTTGCTTTAATAAGCGGATGTCTCGCTTTAATTAGGTTTATTTCATTTTCAGTTATAAGTGGTGCATTACATTCAAATTCAACTGCGAATTTCGCAACAGCGAAAATTGCATCAAGCTCTGAAAGTATTTTTAAGTTATTAGTTAAAGGATAATAGTGTTCTGCGACTTTTATAGTTAATTCTCTTAATATTCTTTCAACTTCTTTTTGTTCATCAAGTTTAAGAATAGAGATTTCATTATTAATTGCATTTACTGCGTGTGGTTCCATGAATACAGTTTCACCACTACTTGAATAATCAATTATTGAACCTTTAAAGTTATTCTTCTCGCTTAATTTTACAGGTACTACAAAACGGTTATTTCTTATTGTTACTAGTGAATCAGCTAATTTGGTTTTGTCAGAGTTTAAGATTACATTAAGTCTGTCTGTTATTTTACGTTGTTTTGATCTTATTGAATTTCTTATTTTTTTTAAGGCTGGAGAAGCTCCGTCACTCACATCTCCACTATCAGTAATTACTAATTGAATTTCATTTTTTAATTTTGGAATACTTTCAATATTTTCATAATAAACATCTAGAGCTATTTCTTCTATTTCATGTTCTTTTACTTGATTGTAAAATCTAACATTATTACCCGATGCATCAATAAGTCCGATTATATCTAGAAATTCATTTGGTCTAAGAACTGAATATATTTGAGCTTTCTTTAATGTTTCTTTTAAATCTCTTATTCCACCAAAAGGAGGTTCTTTATATAATGTAATAATCTTAAGAGCGTGATCTTCCTCTTTTAATTTTCTTTCTATTTCAAGGTAATTATTAGTTGGTTCTATTTCAGACACTAAAAATTTACCCAAAGTTGTTTGGGCATAATTTTCTATCATTGTTTTAATTTTATTGAATTCTAGTAAACTACTATCAAAATACATAATATCACTCCCAGCAATACTATTTTAACAAATAATATGCTAAAATAATAGTGTGAGGTGGTTTTTTTGAATTATGTACTTAATTTAACGGATGAATTTGTAAAGAGAGTTATTTCGTTTTACCGAGATTATCAAGCGGATTCTAAAAATGAATCAGTTCTTTTCTTTGCGAAGACTGAATTTGTTACAGTCACAGTATATAGCTCTAATAAGGTGATGTTTCAAGGTGCTGATGCGGAAGCTGAGTACAAAATGTGGATTGCAATGTTAGATTATAAAGAAGAAGTTAAGCGTCCTAAAAAAGTAAAAAAACAAATAGATACTGACTACTTTTTAATCTCTATTGGAAGTGACGAAGTCGGTACTGGAGACTTCTTTGGTCCGATTACAGTATGTGCTGCTTATTTAGATAAGGATCATTTGGATTTTGTTAAAGGTCTAAAAATTGATGATTCAAAGAAACTAAGTGATGAAAAGATATTGGTAATTGGAGAGCAATTAAAAGATAAGATTGCATTTAGTCTACTCACACTCCATAACGAGAAATTCAATGAACTTACTAAAAGAGGCTATAACATGAATAAAATTAAGGCTTTTTTACATAATAAAGCAATCCTTAATTTACATTCAAAGATATTTGGTAAGCCTCCTGTTATTATGGATCAGTTTGCTGAAGAGGGTGTATATTTCAGATATTTAAGTGATGAGGATCAAGTTTTTAGAAATATTAGATTTTATACAAAGGCTGAAAGTAAATTTGCGAGTGTTGCAATTGCTAGCATTATCGCCAGATATGCCTTTTTAAAGCATTTTGATCTTATATCAGATGAATCAGGGTATAACTTACTTAAAGGCGCCTCTGCGGGAGTTGACAGTCTTGCAAGTCAAATCATTAAAGAAAAGGGAGAACAGTTTTTATCTAAGTACGCTAAAATGAATTTTAAAACACTTAATAAAGCCAAAGAACTTCTAAAATAAATGTTTACTACGTTGCTAATCGTTTGCTTTATAGCGGTATTTATAGTATTATATTTATGAAAAGGAGAGGATACAATGAACAAAAAATTAGCAGAAGCAATTAACACTCAAATAAATTATGAAATTGAATCAGCACATGTTTATTTAGCAATGCAATCGTATATTAGCACACTAGGACTCGACGGATTTGAAAATTGGTTTGGTATTCAATATGATGAAGAATTAGCACATGCCCGTAAATTCATTAAATTTATGAATGATCGTGGAGCACGTGTAGAAATTCGTGGATTTGAAACACCACGTAATGACTTTACTTCTCTTTTAGAGGTATGCGAAGTGTCTTTAAATCATGAAAAAGGTGTTACTACTCGAATTAATAACATCATGAGCATCGCTCATGAATTAAAAGACTATGCAAGTGTTAGTTTTCTACAATGGTATGTCGATGAACAAGTTGAAGAGGAAGATAATTTCTCAAAACTTATTGATAAAATCAAATTAGTCAAAGACGCTGGACTCTATATGTTAGATAAAGAACTTCTAACACGCGTATTTGTACCATTAGTTTAAATATACATAATAAATAGTTTCTCAGATGAGAAACTTTTTTTATTGCCAAATAGTCATTTAATTTAATGTAATTCTTGGAACATTATGCTCACATATTAGTTCTCTACAACTTTTTCTCCAATCGAAATTGCAGATAATGCTGTCGCTCCATTTCCAAACCCCGAGCTAATTGATATAATTAAGAAAGAAATTGGAAAAGTAATCGCCATTCCCGCCAATATGTCGATACTAATTTGTCCAGCATATATACTATCAACAACATTAAACAACGTATTGAAAGCAAAACCAACAGAAGCTGGTATTGCAATTTTTTTTAGAAGTGAATTAATATTCCCTTTTGTTAAGTCAGGATTCTTCATTTTATCACAATCTTTTATATCTAATTATAATATAAGTTGAATATATAAAAACATATATGCTTAAAGATACAAAAAACCCCCAATTTTGTAGTGTTCTTACAAATAAGGAGGTTTAATTGTTTATAACATAATTATGCACTATAATAAGAGCAAGAGGTGATGACTATTATAAAAATTAAAGAACTAAGCGATGTTATAGATATTGCACAATGGACAAACCTGGAACAAAACTTATACTATGATAAAGATTCTCATAAAATAATAATTGACTCTGTAGAATTTTATGACGATGTTAATCTTATGGATGATGCCAATGATGAATATATCAGTATAGTCGTTGAGCCATTTAGTAGAGATATGTTTTTAAGCTTCTTTTTAACCATTAAGAATGACACAGTAAAACAAATGTTTTTTGATAAATTCCATGGTTCTAAAAAGTATCGCAAAGTAAAGGACTTGTTTCCTCGCTATCATTTACTAGAATCATTCTATCATTATAAAGATGATTATATGTTGAAGATAGCTGAAAAATGGTGCAACGAAAACAATATTTCATATCTCGATTTTGATGAAAAGTAAATGATTCAAAATTTAAAAAGAAAAAATAAAACTATACATGTATTATATTATTGACAAGCAAAATGTTGTGCGAAAACCAAGCATGTAAAATCCGAAGAGATCCTGAAGAGGAAACCACAATAGTGTAGAGTAGGAAAGCATTCTGTTTGTCCTTTTTTTATTCATTTTTTTATAATATTCTACTACTTTCTTTTTAAATTCTATTGAATGTTTAGTCATATAAAAATTGCACCGTCGACACAAGGATTTTCAATCCAAAATTGCAGCAAAAAAGAGAATTAATACCTCATTTTTTATTGTATTAGGCCATTTTAACAGTAAATCAATCCACACTAACAGTAATGCAGATATAAAATCATAATGAATTGAATAAGTTTACAACTTATACCACTCTCATGATAGAATATAAATGAGGTGATAAGTCTATGTTAGAAAAAAAACAAAATAACAGAATAATTTTAGTTATAATTATGATTTTACACGGAGTTTCTATTATGATTAAATACATCCCGGAGATGATAAATCAAAAACCTTACGTTATTTATAGCATTGAATATTCTTCATATTTACATTTTATAGGAATATTTCTAGGGTTATTACTTATACTATCAGGGCTTGGAATATATTACAAAAAAATAGCAACACATTACCTTGCGCTGAGTATTTATGTAATATTTGGAATCTGGATAATTGTATGGTATATAATTGATATTATTAAGTATTCATCTTTGTCTTCATCTTCATTCCCATTACTGCTTACAATTTTAATTATTGGATATATAGCTGTAATGATTTACTTCATTCATAAATCAAAAGTGAAAATACAAAAAATGTAATATTTGAATTTAATTATTGTATGAAAAGATAAAAAACACTATAGTTCAGTAACTAACTATGGTGTTTTTTTATTATCTTATTTTATATAAATAAGAAGATGATAATTAGTCTAAAGGTGTTGAAGTTACAACACATGGCTTTTCAATCTGTTATAGTCGATCTTTTTTATTGGGAATTACTTGTAACCCAAAGGTCTAAACCTAAAATGGTCGGGGTAAAAAAATAACCAAACCTATAAAGGGATTGGTTATTTTGGTTACAAGTAATTCCGGGAGGGATTCGAACCCCCGGCCGACGCCTTAGAAGTAATGTTGACTCACTTAAAAATGCAAAAAAAAGATTCTCTTTTTGAGAATCCTCTAATTTAATTTATTCAATTATCTAGAAATTCGTTACTCTATGATGCCTCAAAAATTACAAATAATGTGTAATCACCATATTCTGATCTGTCAAGTCCTTTAACTTCTATGGTATATGTTCCTGCAGACAATGCAGCAATTTCTATTACAAAATCTTCATCATAAGAACCCGCTGGACCATTATCATCTTCCGCGATGATATCTCCATCTGCATCATAAATAATCCCATAAGAGTTAAATTCACTAAATAGGTATACCATAAGTTCGCCCTCGGTTGCAACTACAATTGTATAAACATCAATACCACCTGTACTAAGTGTTTTACTAGCCGTTGTGTTCAAATCAATTGTAAAGTCATCACCATCTCCTGCAGCAGGTGTTTCTTCTACTGTATCAACATGAAGTTCATAGTCAGCAAGTGTATAATCCAAAGAACTAACACGAATATAATATACTCCTGGTTCTAAGTACAAATTATCAAATAAGAAATTGTATCCTTCTCCTCCATCATCATTATATTCAAAAGGATATGTTGCAGACTTAGATACATAGATATCTCCTTCTAAATCATAATTACCTTCAGAATAAATATTGACGGTTACCGCTTCTGTAATTGTTAATTCAAAGTATTCTGCTCCATGTCTTTCCACTGAACTTGCTACAAAGCTATCTAAACCAACAGTAATATAGACTATTTCATCTTGAATAAAATCATAAAATAATTCATAGTTCCCAACGTCATACTCACCAGCTCCAGAAATTTCAATGAAATATGTTCCGCTTTCTAAAAATACATCAATATAAAAATCATCACCGTTTTCTCCATCATCATTTTCTGCGACAATGTCTCCATTTGAATCATAGATAGCTCCATATGTATCAAAGAAACTATCAGTATATAGTTGAACGTCCCCATCACTTGGCACAATAAATTCAACTGTGTTTGTGACACCATTAAATATATCGTCCGAAATCATAGAGTTCATAGCGATTTCTGAAACATGTACAACAGTTGTTGCTTCAACAAGTAACTGATAAGTTCCACTTGTAGTATCTTCAGAAGCTGTTACTCCGACAAGATATGTTCCTGGTTCTAAATAAACAAGTATTTTAAAATTATAATCTATATCACTGATATCATCATTATAAGATATAAATTGTCCTGTGACTGTACTTAAAATACCATCTAAATCAAGGTCTCCCATACTAGTAATGCTGTAAAAAGAAGCTGTATAAATATCTAGCAAGTACGCTTCCCCGTCTTCATTAAATTCTCCATTAAGTAAGACTCCTACCGATAAAGCAGCCGCTCCATCAATTCCTTCTTGTAGATCCACTGGGTCCACAACATCAATTAAATCAGTTGGATCCTTGACATTTCCTGCATCATCTGTTGCAGAACTACATCCCGTTAATAACATTGCGATAACTAGTAAAAAAGCACACAAAACCTTCTTCATTTTCATTCCTCCTAGTAAATATATAACTCAATTATAGTATAATATACAATCACTTATCAAGAACAAAATACTTGTTCCAATCAAATCAGCATCTTATAACTTAACTTTTTTTTACTCGAAATAGTGTTTAGGGATAAAAAAAAGCTAACTTATAAGAGCTAGCTTATGTTTTAACATGGTATTACTGGCAGAAGTCAAGTGATGTATTTCCGGTGTAGTACATTTGGATTATATTGTTTCGATATTTGTGATTTTATATGCTGAAACGGCTAATTCATTGATATAGACGAGCTTGTTAAATTGGTCAGTTCTTGTTATTCTTCCTTCTACTTCTAAAATGTCACCTTCATCAAAGTAAGAAACTAATATAAGACTATTAAACAGGTTTGCAATTTCTAGCTTATAGTTTAAGTCCGCTTCTTGATCTGGACTAAGTACTGGCATTTCTTTCCTAGTTTTTCCATTTAATAGTTCTTTTAGATAATCACTTTGTTCTAAAAGAGCATTGAACGGCATCCATTTCATCATTTTACGATCATGATAAACATAGTTATCCATTATGTCCACCTACCATCGTATTACGCGCTATTACTGTTGAATCTTTAAGCAAACTGCTTGCTCTAAGAGCAGCACTTTTTCCATACTTGTATTTAATGTTGTCAATTGATGAATGAAGTTTATGATCTTTTATTACTTTATTCATATCTTTAAAGAGATTTAGTTGAACGAAGTACTCTTCTACTAAGTTAGTAACTCTGATAGTTACTTTTCTGATTGGGGAACCGTCATAAAACTCATCAAATAGAGTAATACAAGAATTATAAATCTCCGCTTCGTTATTAGTTGGGAAAGTTAATGTCATTTGACGATTAAATCCACCTTTAATTTCTTTAGAATAAGATATTCCTAAATTTACTGTATAAGCTTTTTTATTGCCAACTCTAAGTCTTTTTGTTACTTCGTCTGTCATTTCTAAGATGATTTGTGTAACAGTATCACCGTAGTAATCATGAAATAGAGTTTGACCCATTCCATAACTTTTAGAAACTGGTTTATAAACTAGTTTCTCGTTTATTATAGACATATCAATACCATGAGCGTGGTGATATAGTTCTTCACCCATTACTCCATAAAACTTTTGAAGTTTCTTAAGTGGGTAATGTGCTAAATCCCCAATTGATAAGATACCTAAACGATTTAGATTACGCTCCATATTCTGACCAATTCCCCACATTTTCGAAAGCGGAAAGATAGACCATAACTTGGTTGGAACATCATCATATGTCCATTTAGCAATGAATGTAGGTGACTTTTTACTTTCAACATCAAGTGCTATTTTAGCTAGAAGCATATTCGGACCTATCCCGCAAGTTGCGGGTATTTTTGTTGTCTTTAAAATATCTTTTATTATTACTTCAGCTATTTCATAATCAGTTTTTTTGTAAAAAGACAGGTAACTGGTCAAGTCCAGGAACACCTCGTCTACTGAGTAAATATGCATATCTTCATACGAAACATATTTAAGGTAAATTTCAATAATCCTTGTTGAAAACTCTAGATACTTTTTCATTCTTGGTTTTGCATAGATAATTCTAGGATCATCAGGGAGTTCATATACGCGGCATCTACTTTTTACTCCACGTCTTTTAAGGTATGGTGTAACAGCTAGTACAACACTACCGTTTGACCGAGATTTATCAGCCACAACAAGTGGAGTTGTGAATGGGTTTAAGCCCCTTAAAACACACTCAACAGAAGCATAAAAACTTTTTAAATCGATACAAATTATGTTTTTATGAAGTCGATATTGTTCCATTATGTTACACCCCCTATCTTAAATAGTAACTCTATTATAGACTGGTTTACCTTTGTTTTCAAGATGGGGAAAGTACAATAAAAGCTCGAAACATAACTGCCTATTATGTTTCGAGCTTATTAAAAAAAATATAAAAAAAAGCAATTATTTTAATTGCTTATTTTCGGTAAATGTTGAAATATTTCATTGGTTCTGGCTGGTCACAATTTAATCCTGTATTATATGAAATATTTAAAAATATCTTGCTTAGGTCAACAGGCTTATCATCAAACAAATATTCTGATACTTCCCCTATTATATCGGATGCCATAATTACTGCTTGGTCATAGAGGTCTATTACTGAGTAGTTATACTCTTCATTTGTGACAGGATGATTCCAGGGTTTTTTTGCCAAATTATGAAAATCATATTTTTCAAGATGATTATAAAATGATATATCTTGATAAAACATATCAGTTTTTTTATTAAATAAATCAATAAATTTGAAAATCAGTTTTTTAATCCCATAAGGATCTTTCATAAAGCGTTTAAGGTTTTTATACATAGATACAGTACTTATTAAATACATTACACCACCATGTTCAACTCCATATGTTTCTTTTAATGCGTAATCCATTACATTCATTGTTGAAAGTGGAGAAAACTTGAGAGGATAATATTTTTTATGTAGTTTTATTTTAGAATGTTTAATACCAAGGTCCTTTTCAATTAATAAAGCATCAATTGAACGCTCAAACTTTAAATGAAGTCCACGATAACTATGAGTTTTAGAGTCATTTTCATCATATCTTCCGACATTATAATAAATATATGGGTGAATTTTAACATCAAGTGCGTAGTGACATATGAATCCAGTTAAAAAGGAGAATGTATCTTTGTTAAGGTTCTTTTTAACATATTCAACCATGTTTATAAAGAATTTATCGGTATCTTTTCGATGTATTTCATCAGCACATCTTCGGTATTCTTTTTGGTCTTTACCAAAGAAATTATAATACATAGGATCTGGACCTTGTGCGGCTAAAAAGACAATTTTTTTATCAAAGTCATAATCAATTTTACTTACTACTTCTTCTGCAAGTTTCGAATGCATATAGATGTCTGCCATGGTCTTCCTCTATTCTATAGATTCTAAAAAAAGTTTGAAATATTCTGGTAATTCAGAATTAAATTCGATATACTCTTTTGTTTCCGGATGAATAAATCCTAGTGTTTTAGCATGTAAGAATTGTCCATTCTCTGTATGCGTTTTTCTTCTACCATATTTTGGATCTCCAACAACAGGATATCCAATATAGTTTAGATGAACTCTAATTTGATGTGTTCTTCCTGTTTCTAATTCGCATTCTATAAGCGTAAATTTTTCATATCTTGTTAGTACTTTGAAGTTAGTAACAGATGTTTTTCCTTTATCAACGACAGCCATTCTTTGTCTGTTTTTAGGATCTCTACCAATAGGTGCGTTAATTTTCCCTAGGTTGTGAGGGATTACTCCTTCTACTAAAGCTATATATTTTCTAGATACTGTTTTATTTTTCATTTGATCTGATAAATCCGCTAATGCTTTATCTGTTTTTGCAACAACAAGTAATCCACTAGTTTCCTTGTCAATGCGGTGTACTATTCCTGGTCTTACTTCACCTTTAATAGCTTTAAAGTCTTTGACATGAAATAATAATGCATTTACTAGTGTTCCTGTTTTATTCCCAGCACCAGGATGAACAACTAGTTGATAATCTTTATTCACAACTAGAAGATGATCATCTTCATAAACAATATCGATATCGATATCTTCTGGCTCAAGTTCAAAATCTACTTCTTCCATTTCCTCAACGGTGATTTCGTCATTTGTTTTTGCTTTGTAATTTGCTTTAACGATTACACCATTTACTAAGATACTTCCGTCTTTTATCATAGCTTGTACTTTACTTCTTGAGTATTCTAGTACTTCACAAAGTATTTTGTCTATTCTTTCAAAGTTTTGATTTTCTTCAATTCTTATTTTTTCCATGAATTACATCCTCCAACAATATGTCATATGCAAAGATAAACATTCCCACAACTAAACTAACGTCAGCAACATTAAAGATTGGGAAATCATATCCAAAAATATAAAAATCTAAGAAGTCGACAACTTCTTTGAAAAGTAATCGATCAATAAAATTACCAATTGCACCACCTATAAGTAAGATAATCGCTACTGAATAAAGTTTTTTAAGTTTAAAATCTACTTCTTTAATTAAGTAATAGAACAATACAAATGCAATCAAAGTGACAAGGTAAAATATCATCATTTGACCAGTTAAAATTCCCCAAGCTCCACCTGTATTACGGTGAGAGTTAATATAGAAGAAATCTTTGATTACTGTAATGGATTCTCCATAATCCATCGCTTTTACGATGTATTGTTTTGTTATTTGATCTAGAAGAACAATTAACGAAACAAATATTAGGATAATATAATGCTTTCTTTTCATAGTAAGACACCTCTTTAAAATATTATAAAATATACAATGGTGAAGATAATTGATAATGAAACAAATGAGATAATATTTAATAACGAATAAAGATAGTTATAATCTATTTCACTTGATCTATCTCCATAGTTCTTAAAAGTTATGATAATAATTTTATTAGTAAAGTAAGATAATACCACTAATAAAATGAATAATACAATTAAAAACTGTATTAAAAGATAAGCATATAGTAGCACAATATTAACCATAAGTGTAACTAAAAGTATTGCAGGAAACAAAAAGAATAGAAAACCTGTGATTAAACAGGTGAATATTACACTATTTAAGTAGAAAATTCTTAAATCTAAAAGATGGTGGTATAATTTTTTATTCATTAGAGTCACCACTTTCTAATGCTAGTAAATAGTCAATTACTTCTTGGAAACTAGAAACTCCTACGAGCACCATATCAGTATCTAAAGTATTATACGTTTTTAATGCTTCTACATAGTTATCTGATTCATCATCAGATAGATGTGGTGCGAAGAATATATCAATATTATTGATGTCAGCCGTGATAATTTTTTGTTTAATTCCACCAATTGCTCCAACACTTCCGTCGATACTCATGGTACCTGTTCCGGCAATCTTCAGTCCAAGTCCTAGGTTTAATTCAGTCAATTGATTATAGATATATACTGACTGCATTAGACCACCACTTGGCCCTCCGGTATTAGTATCTACCAAAGTATAATCTACAACAGTACTATTGATTTCAGATATATAATCGAAATAAACACCCGGATTACATGATCCACTATCTCTCATAGTAGTATCTGCATAAACAGTCATTTCTTCGTCATTTCTTAGAATCTTAAATTCAACTGTTTCATTACAAGATACATCATTATAAGAATCAATAAGGTCAGTTCTACCATTAATTTCAAGTATTTTATCACCAAGTTCTAAGGAATCAGGAGTTAAATAACTCCAAACTAAATAGACTGATAAATATGAATCATAATCTATCTCATAACCTGAATTAACAATTCCAATAATCAAACTTGTAGCAAGAGAATCGTCTTTCATCAAGTAACTCATTGTATCTAAATCATCTAGGTCAACATTTTGATAATAATCGGGAAATTCATATACAGTAACTTTATCTTCAAGCGTTCCAACAATGAATTGTAAAAGAGTCGCCTTATCAACACTTAAAACACTTGTAGTATGAAAAGATCCACTTGGATTGTATTCCTCATTTACAACAATAAATTCACTTATATCATCATTAAATCCTGGTGAAATGAAGGAATATTCAATTCTAAAAAGACTTAAAAACATCAAAGGAATAAAAAGACTTGAAAATACAATGATTAAGATTTTGTATCTTAATAATGTGCGTTTCATTTCTTTAATACAACTTCAAGTTTTGCAAGTTGTCGATACATTATTTTTGCACTGTTGAACATCCTTTTAGATGCTTTATTGGAATCTTGTTCACTGTATTTGTCTTCTAAATACACAAGTTCTTTTATTCCGCTTTGAATTACTAACTTTGCACATTCATTACAAGGAAACAAAGTAACATACAATGTTGCATTATCTAAACTAACTGTTGAATTTAAGATAGCATTAACTTCTGCATGTACAACATATGGATATTTAGTATCTAGCCATTCGCCATCATTAGACCATGGAAAAGAATCATCTTCTACTCCATAAGGAAATCCATTGTATCCAATACCAACAATTCGTTTTTTATCATTTACAATGCAAGCTCCAACTTGAGTTCCTGGATCTTTAGATCTTTTCCCAGATAATATTGCAACTCCCATAAAATATTCATCCCATGAGATATAATCAGTTCTTTTCATTTCAATCTCCTCCAATATAAGGTTTAAAGTAATTTACAATTCTTGAATCCTAAGATAGTTTATTAAATTTGACACTAATTTGACTTGCTAATTTACAGTTACTGTAAACTAATTGAATATTAGAAGCCAGAGAATTACCTTTTGTAATCTCGGCTATTTTAGCTAATAGATAAGGTGTTGTTTCTTTTCCTTTTATTCCTAACTTATCCATTTCTTTAATTGCTAAAGCAATTGCTTCATCAATAATAGTTTTATCCATTGAGTATTCTTTGCTTATTGGGTTTGTTACTAACATACCACCGTTTAATTCTAGATTTAATTGAGTCTTCCAAACTTTTGCAATTTCTTCAGGACTATCAATTCTAAAGTTAACTTTAAAATCTGATTCTCTTGAATAGAATGCTGGAAGCATGTTTGTTTGATAACCAATAACAGGGACACCTTTTGTTTCCAAGTATTCCATTGTAAGACCTAAATCTAAGATTGCTTTCGCTCCTGCGCAGACAACTAAAACAGTTGTTTGTGCAAGTTCTTCAAGATCTGCAGAAATATCGAATGTCTTTTCTGCACCTTTATGAACTCCACCAATTCCACCAGTTGCAAGTATTCGTACATTTGCAAGTGAGGCAATATACATAGTGGCAGATACTGTTGTTGCACCATCTATCTTGTTTGCTACATTGTATGCAATATCACGTCGTGATGTTTTTACAATTTTATGTCCTTGTTTACCTAAAAAGTCGATTTCTTCATGAGATAATCCAACTTTTAATTTTCCATTTAAGATAGCAATAGTGGCTGGGATACTTCCGTTGTCCCTAACAATCTTTTCACATTCTAGAGCTGTCTTAACGTTTTCTGGGTAAGGCATTCCATGGGAAATAATTGTTGATTCAAGTGCAACTATCGGTAGATTTTCATTCATAGCTTTTGTTACTTCTGTACTAAATTCTAGATATTTATTCATCTATTTCATCCACCTTTTCTATTGATAGTAATTCATTTGTCGAGTTGTTCGATAATAGTGTTATATATGCTGTTTTCTTAGCATATAACAATTTTTCATGATTGTTTAATGAATGAATCATTCCATGAACAAAACCACTTAGAAATGCATCTCCTGCTCCTGAAGCATTGACTATTTTATTTGCGCCAAGAGGATTTGTGACTATTATATTATCAATTGTTGCGTAAACAATATCGTTTCCTTGATTAGTAATTAATAGGTTAGTTGACCCTCGCGATTGTAAATGCTTAATTTGCGCTGTTACTGTTGGTCTTTTAGATATTTTATTTAATTCAAGTTGATTAACTTTTAATAAATCAATTTTTGAAAGATGATCTTTTATTTTAGTTACTTTTTTAGTGCTTACCCCATCCATAACAATTGTTTTATGAGAGTAATTATTTAATAAATATATAATAGATTCTTGAGTTAGGTTATTATCAATTATAATGATATCAAATGAGTCAATATATTTATGTTTTGTTTCAAAGAATTGGGGCGATAAGGCTGTTAAAATACCCATATCGTTTAGTCCAAGGAACAGGTCATTATCTTTATCCATTACTCCAAGATATACACTGTTTGAGGCGTCTTTTAAGAATAAACTTTCAGAGATATCAACACCCATTTCTTGTAAACTGTTTTTAGCTGTCAATGAAAAGTGATCATCTCCAAAAACAGTTAGGAATGAACAATCATTTCCTAATCTCTTTATATTTTCTGTGATATTTCTAGCAACTCCACCAAAAGCAATATGTACTTTAGCCAAGTTAGAATCATGTAATATATAATTCTCTGAGCTTTTTACATAAATATCAATATTTTGAGCTCCAATTATAAGTGCTTTTTTCATAATAAACTACCTACTTTATCTTTTTATGACTTCCTAAATCAATGTGGCAATAGCCATGTTGATTCTTTCCTAAATAATCTTGATGAACTTCTTCTGCTTTGTAAAAGACAAGATTAGTAGCTAATTCAATAGCTATTTCTTTATCAAATTCCTTTTGTCTTATTGCTAAATAACTCTTAATAAAAGGAATTTGTTCTGGAGTATAGTTGTATATACCGGTTCTGTATTGTATTCCTTTATCATTACCTTGTTTATTTAAAGAGGTTGGATCAATAATATTAAAGAAATGATCTAGTAATTTCTTCAGAGAAATTACTTCATCGTCGTATTTTATTAGTACAGCTTCTGCGTGCCCACTAAAATTACATACTTGTTCGTATGTAGGTTGTCCTTCTCCGTTAATGTAACCAGACTCGGTATCATCAACTCCATTAAGTTGCTTAAAATATGCTTCAACTCCCCAAAAACATCCTCCTGCAAATATAATTGTCTTCATTGTATTTACCTCCGATAATTTTTTTTAACTTTAAGTAACTATTCAATGATTTTATTTATTATATAACTAGCCGCAATTAATCCCGCTGTAGCTGGAACAAATGAGTTTGATGCTGGATATTTACTTTCATAATCCTCTTTATAAGGTTCTTCTTTTGAATAAATAACTGGAACTTTTCCGCGTATTTGTTCTTCTCTTAATTTCTTTCTAATTACCTTAGCTATTGGATCATAACTAGTTTTGTTTAGCTCTGAAATTTCAAGTAATTCAGGATGTAATTTATTTCCCATTCCCATCGATGAGATGAAAGTAATATTTCTATTTAAACACTCTTTTATTATGTCAATTTTAAAGGTAATTGTATCTATAGCATCAATTACACAATCTATCTTATGATTGAATATCTCTTCTTTTGTGGCGGAATTATAGAATTCGTGATAAGTTACTATTTCAATATCTTTGTTTATATCAAGTAATCTGTTCTTCATTGCTGTTGTCTTTGGAAGACCAACTGTTGATTCAAGAGCAATCACTTGACGATTAATATTAGTTTCATCAACAGAACCTTTATCCACAATTATTAGTTTTCCAACACCACTTCTCGCAAGTGCTTCAACAGCATGTCCACCTACTCCACCAAGTCCTATAACAAGTACAGTAGATTCTTTTATTAGATTAAATTTCTCTTCTCCAATAAGTTGAATTGTTCTTTTAAATTTCATAGGCATCTCCTGACAAAAATGACTACCTAGGTAGCCATTATCTTCTTAATAAATTCATGCTGAAATATTTTTCACCTACGATGAATAATATTAAATATGTGAATAAAAACAGTGGAATAATAACATGAGGTATATAGAATAACGGACCTCCAAGATATATAAACAAGACAGATATTCCTAAGATTCCAAAAGCAGCTATAATAATTAGAGACAGGAATTCTCTTTGATATGATGCTTTTAATTTTCTTTCAAATCGATCTCTCGTTAAAAAGATATAAAGCGTACCTAAAGCAAAGATAACTGCAGTAATAATTGTTGCGATTAAGATAATATTAGTTACACTAGTAACAGTTTGTAAGTCAAGTATATAAGCTATAACTAACAAGATAGGAACTAACATAACACTAAACGAATAAAATACTATTAGGTTTATTTGGAATAGATTGTAAACTTTTTTTCTTTTCATCAGACACTAACTGGAGGAGCATTAATTTCTTTTGCTCGTATACTTTCTTTCTTTTCATTATAAAACGCGAAAAGAACTCTAATTGTGGCCGCAATTGGTGCTGCGAACACTACTCCAAGTGTTCCAAATAAACTACCAAAGAATAAGATAGAAACGATAATTAACAATGGGTGAATTTGTAACTGTTTACCCATTATAACTGGTTGGAAGATATTCCCTTCTATTGTTTGTAATACTAAGTTAACCATTACAACAATAACAGGGTTTGGTCCAGTGTCTTTAGTGATAATTGCATAAGCAACTACTGGAACCATAGCGATTATTGCTCCAAAATATGGAATTATGTTGGTAATACCAACAATAATACCAAAGACGAAGAAATATTTTAATCCAATTAATTTATAGACAATTGTAGCTACAGCACCAATGGCAATCATTAGGATTAGTTGACCACGTACATAAGCTCCAACTGTGCGATTTAAACGATGTCCTAATTCAGAAGCATCTTTTTCATATTTGATAGGGATGATTGAACGAATTGAATCATTTACTAATTCGTAATCAAGTAAATAATAGAACAAGAATACTGGTAAAATCAATAAAACAATACCAAGACGCATTAGTGTACTTGATAGTGATCTCGTTATTGAGTCAATTATTGAACTGATTCCATCTTCAATAATAGTAGATTCGCTTATTGTCTCAGCTATCCAGTCATATAGATCTACACCAAATGGGAAATCTATTCTAAAATCATTTTGAAAATATGCAGTAATTTTTGGAACGTCACTGTCGAAGAAATCAACTATTTGACTACCAATAAATGGAGCTAGATACATAACTGCTACAACAAGGATAATAACTGTACCAAAATATACTATTGTTGCACTTAAACCTCTTGGACCTACTCCTCGTTTTTCAAGTAATCTTATCATTGGATAGATGATTAATGAGATTAACCATGCTAAAACAACAGGAACGAGTACGGCTTTAACTGCATTAATAATTTTTGTCCATAAATCACTAAATTGACTCGCCATAAAAAGCACTGCAAGAAATAATAATACTATTCCAAGTATTTTTAGAGTCTTGTTAAGCACGGCTTCGCTGAATATTTTATTTTTCTTGTCCATAAAATCATCACATCCTTCAATCCATTTAATTATATCATAATATCATTATAATAAAAATTATTTAATAGTTTTGATTGATAATTCCTTTAATTGTTCTTCTGCTACCTTACTTGGGGCTTCTGTAAGTAAACATTGTGCGCTATTCGTTTTTGGAAATGCGACAACGTCTCTGATGTTTTCAGTATGTACTAAAAGCATAATTAATCGGTCAAATCCAAATGCTATACCACCATGTGGTGGAGTACCATATTTAAGTGCATCAAGTAAGAATCCAAACTTAGCTTGTTGTTCTTCTTTAGAAATACCAAGAATATCAAATACTTTATTTTGAATTTCTTCTTTATGAATTCTAACACTTCCACCGCCTAGTTCTTGTCCTTGTACTACTAAGTCATAGCAATAAGCAAGAGCCTTTTCAGGTTCATTATCAAGATATTTAAGGTATTTTTCTTGAACCATAGTGAACGGATGATGAAGTGAGAAGAATCTTTCATGTTCATCTTTATATTCAAACATTGGCCAGTCAATAACCCATAAGAAATCGTAATCATCACTACTAAATAGTTGTTGTTCTTTTGCAATATGGTTTCTTAAATTACCAAGTGATTGGTTAGTAACACTTTCCTTATCTGAAACTATTAAAAGTAAATCATCTTTTTCAAGATTTGTTCTTTCAATAATCTCTTTTTGGATATTTTCATCTAAAAACTTAATGATACTTCCACTAAGTACTTCGTTATATTTTAAGTAAGCTAACCCTTTTGCTTTGAATTTCTTAACATAATCAGTAAGTTTGTCTATTCCTTTTCTAGAATAAAGAGATGCTCCATTTTTAACATTAATTGCTTTAACAATTCCACCATCAGCGATATTTTTTGTGAAGACAACAAAATCTGTCTTAGCAGCTATATCAGTAATGTTTACTAAGTGCATTCCAAATCTAGTATCTGGTTTATCCACTCCATATTTGTCCATAGCTTCTTTATATGTAATCCTTGGGAATTTTTCTAGAAGATCAACATTCTTTACTTTTTTCATAACTGCTTTAATCATTCTTTCACTTACATCTAAAATTTCATCTTGTTCCATAAAGCTTGTTTCAATGTCTATTTGAGTGAATTCTGGTTGTCTATCACTTCTTAGATCTTCATCTCTAAAGCACTTAGCTATTTGATAATATTTCTCAAAACCTGATATCATCAGTAATTGCTTAAAGATTTGAGGAGATTGAGGTAAAGCATAGAATTCACCATTATTAATTCTAGAAGGAACTAAATAATCACGTGCACCCTCGGGTGTAGATTTAGTTAGTATAGGTGTTTCAACTTCAATGAATCCTTCTTTATCCATGAATTCTCTAACTGCCATATTAGCTTTATGTCTAATAATAAAGTTCTTTTGTAATATAGGTCTACGAAGATCTAAATATCGGTATTTTAGACGTGTTTCTTCAAGCGCATCAGTATCATCTTGAATAAGTAATGGAGTTTGAGCTGAAGTATTTAATACATTTAAAACTGTTACTTCTACTTCTACATCACCAGTAGGAATTTTCTTATTTTTTGAACTTCTTTCAATTACTTTTCCTTTGATTTCAAGTACAAATTCACTCTTAATACTCAAAGTGCTTTCGTATAGTGGAGAATCAGGATGAAAAGCAAGTTGAGTTATTCCAAAACGATCTCTAAGGTCAATAAATACTAATCCACCTAGATCTCTTTTCTTTGATACCCAACCTTTTAATACTACTTCTTCATTTAAATTATTGATGTTTAATTCACCGTTATTATGTGTTCTTTTCATTTCTTTTTCTCCTTTAAAATCAAATTATTAATTATTCGCATTCATCGCAACTGTCTTCTTCGCAGCTTTCACAGCTTTTTGAAGGAGTCATTAGTTCAGCAACAATGTGATTGTATAGTTGATGTTTATCTATTGTAATTTCTTTTCCAGTTTCTTTGTCTTTTATATTAATTACATCTTTTGCTTTTTCATTTGCTCCATAGATTGCAATAAATCTAGCATTTAAGTTATCAGCTAGTTTAAATTGTGCTTTTAAGTTTTTATCTAGAAAATCAATATCACTAAATAACCCACCTATTCTACATCTATTTAACATTTTGATTCCATCTGCTTTTTGTTCTTCTCCTAAAATCATTAAATATAAATGTAAGTAATCAGGTGCTCCTTTAAAGTTAATACTTTCTAATGCAAACATTAGTCTTTCTAAGCCGAATGCAAATCCTACACCAGGAATATTTGGTCCACCAAGTGATGAAACTAGATTATTATATCTTCCTCCACCACAAATAGTTTTTTGCGCACCTAATGTATCTAAGTTTGCATCTACTTCAAAAACAGTGTGTGTGTAATAATCAAGTCCTCTAACAAGTGATGAATCAACAACATATTTTATTTCCATTGCATCTAAATATTGTTGTAATTTTTCAAAATGATCTTTTGATTCTTGATTTAAATAATCAATTGGTTTAGGAGCATTAATAAGAAATTCACTGTTCTTATCAATTTTGCAGTCTAAAATTCTTAGGGGATTAGTTACATATCTTCTTTGACAATCGCTACATAATGAGGTAATGTCAGTTTTTAAATATTCAACTAGTGCTTTTTTATACATTGTTTTAGATTCTTGATCACCTATCGAATTAAGATGAACTTCTACATCTTTAATCTTAAGTGCTTTTATTACAGTAACCGCGTAACTTATTATTTCAGCATCAAGAAGTGGAGAGGTGCTACCAAAAGCTTCTGCTCCAAATTGAGCAAATTGACGGTATCTTCCCTTTTGAGGTCTTTCATATCTAAACATTGGCCCCATATAATATAACTTCTTAATTGGTATTTTATCGGCATATAGTTTGTTTTCAATATAGCTTCTTACTACAGGAGCTGTACCTTCAGGTCTTAATGTGTTTGATCTATTTCCTCTATCAATAAAATCATATGTTTCTTTAGAAACGATATCTGTATCTTCACCAACGCTACGGTGAAACAACTCTGTGTTTTCAAAGATTGGAGTTCTAATTTCATCATAGTTAAAGATTTTACTGACATTTCTTATAGTTTTTTCAAGAGCTTGCCATTTATTTGTTTCTTTTGGTAGTAAGTCATATGTTCCTTTGACTTTTTGATACATAAAATCACTCCTTATTAGTAAAAAAATATAAAAAAATCGCCCCTAAATCTAAGGGCGAATTAATTCCGCGGTACCACCTTAGTTCCTAGTTAACTAGGCCCTTAACTCTTAACGCGAGTGACGTCTCTTTCTACTTATTTCAAAAGAGCCCTCAAAAGTGTCTTCGTAAACAATCGCTGTAGATACTTTCACCAGTGTATCTTTCTCTATGACAACGAATAATCAACTACTATTCTTTTTCATTGGTTTTATAAGTAAGATTATACCCTTATTATGCCTTAGAGTCAACTTTTAAACCCTTTTTAAATTCCTCAATCCACTTAATTTTTCCTTGATGGTAATCTTCAATTGTTATTGAAGTGATTACTTCATCGATAATTTCACCATCATAATTTTGAAATTTATTTCTTAAAATACCTTCTTCAACAAATTCAAGTTTTTCACAAACTCGCTTGCTGCGGTTGTTAAACATAAAATATCCGTATTGTAATCTTTTAAGATGTAATATTTCAAAAGCATAGATAATTGCTGCTTTTGCAGCTTCTACCGCTATACCTTGTCCCCAATATATCGGATTTAATACAAACCCAATTTCAGCTTTATATTTATTATATGAATGGATTTCTATCGTACCCACCATTTTTCTATTTTCTTTAATAATGATCGCATATATTCCAGGTTGTCCAAAATCTCTTTTCTTCATAGAGTAATTAATAAAAGCTTCTGATTCGCTCTTTGAAACATGTGGTCTCCAACCTGCATTAGGGCCAACCTTGTTACTTTTTGCATATTCAAAGACATCATCGATATCAGTTAATGATAATTGTCTTAAAATCAGTCTTTCTGTTTCTAGATTAGGTAATAAAACTTTCATCACTTAAATCACCTCTTATTCATCATAACCCATTTTTCAGTATCTTTAAAACCTAGTCTTTTATATATAGCTCCAGCTTTGGGATTATCATAAAAAAGACACAAATATTTGTTTTTTTGTTTGTATTCATTCATTAGATGAATCATTAATTTTGTAGCAAGACCTCTATTCCTAGCTGATTCATGAGTTGCTACACCAACAACGATTGCATTTATAGTAGTTTCAGCTGTAGCTGCTACTGTAGATATTGCTTTATTATTTTCTTCAAGGTAATATGTTGAACCCATGTTTAGTCCTTTCATTTTACCTTCAATAAAATAATCTAACTCTTGATCATTAACACCAAACTCATCTACTGTTTCTAATAAATAATATATTTTAGTAGCGTCTTCTCTTGTTTCTAGTTTAATTGGTTTTAGTAATTCATCATTCTCTAAAGATTTTATATTAAATGCTTCAGCAAAGTACATTTCCTTATAATCAAAACCTTTTAAATGCGGAGAAATTAGCTCCATTAAAGTAACACGGCCATTAAAATAACTAAACTTATTTTCATTAATAATTATGAGCCATTCTAGATTAAAGTGGTCAATATGAGAATAAAATACTGCATTTTCACGATAAAATAGCAACACTGATTTGTACTTATTTTTTTGGTCAAATTCACCATAAATTGACTGAAATTCTTGTTCAAAACCAAATGCTTCAATATCACCAATTATGAAGATGTTTAAAGAGGCGTCTTTGTAAAGATAATCTAAAACCTTTGAGCGGTCTAATTCATTAAGTTTTCTGATCATATGATCACTTGCTTTCTAATAATATTGTTACAGGACCATCATTAATCAAAGATATATCCATATGTTCTCCGAAAATACCATTTAGTGTTCTTATATTATATTCTTTATTTAAGATTTCAGTAAGCTGCAAATAAAGGTTCTTAGCAGCAATCGGCTCCATAGAACTTGTAAATGAAGGTCTGTTTCCCTTGGAAGTATTTCCATATAATGTAAATTGAGATATTGATAGAATATCGTAATTCATGTCAATAATACTTTTATTAAGTTTGCCATTTTCATCTTCAAAAATGCGTAGATTAGCTATTTTTTTAGCTAAGTAAGTTATTTCAACAAGAGTGTCAGTATGAGTTAATCCAACAAATAAGAGATAACCATTCTTGATTTCGGATACTAATTCACTGTTTACTGTGCAACTAGCATTAGTAACTCTTTGAACTAAAACTTTCACTACTTCATCATCCTCTCAATTGAGTATACATGACTAATTTTCTGAAGATTTATGATGATATTTTCTAGTTCTTTCTTGTTTTTGATGTTTAGTTTTAGTTTGATAACTCCTTCTAATCTTTTATTTGATGACGCAACAACTTGTGATATTTTACCTTTAGTGGATGTAACAGTATTGATTATTTCAGCTAATACGTTGTCTCTATTTGATACAATAACTTTAATGTTTACTTCATAAGATCTGCTTTTGTCATTTCCCCAATATACATCAATTAAACGGTTTGGGTCTAATCCTTTTAAGTTGTTACATTTTTGGCGATGGACAGCTATTCCTACACCTTTAGAGACGTAACCTACTATTTTATCTCCAGGAATTGGAGTACAACAATTTGATAATTTAATTGAAGGTGTATTTAATCCTTCTACAATAATATTTGATATGCTTTTTAAATTTGGAGTACTTGATTCATTTATTTTTTGAATTAAATCTTCATCAGTATATTTTGTTTCACCAACTAAGCTATTAATAGCACTTACTGGTGAAATTGTATTTTTTCCTATTTCATAATATAAGTCGTCAATTGTATTGGCACTTTTATGTGAAAATAATTTACTTATTTGCTTGTCCGTAAGTTTAAGTTGAAGGTTTCTTGATTGCATTTCTCTTTGGAAATCTTCTTTTCCCATTTCAACTAAAACGCTTCTTCTTCTTTTATTTAGATAATTCTTTATTTTAGATTTTGCATTTGATGTTTTTACAATCTTTAACCAGTTGTCATTCGGACCAAATGAGTTTACACTTGTCTTCATGTTTATAATATCTCCTGTATTAAGAACGTATTCTAAAGGGACTATTTTACCATTAACGATTGCACCTACTGTTTTAATACCTACTTGGGTATGTATACGAAAAGCAAAATCAAGAGGTGTTGATCCTTTAGGTAAGTCAATTATGTCTCCGTCAGGAGTGAATACATAGACATTTGATTGAAAAATATCATCTCTTAGCAAATTAAGAACTTCATTTTCATCTTCAGTTTCTTTGGTGAAATTAATTAAATCACCATACCACTTAAGGCGTTTAGATACTTCTGTGGTTAAATTACCAGCTTTATTAGCATTTTTATAAGCCCAATGCGCGGCAACTCCAAACTCAGCAATTTGATCCATTTCTTCAGTTCTTATCTGAATCTCATAAACTTTACCATTTGCAATTACAGATGTATGTAATGATTGGTATAGGTTTGGTTTTGGCATTGCAATATAATCTTTAAACCTGTTTGGAATTGGTGTCCATTTAGAATGAATAACACCAATAGTGCGATAACAACTTTCAATATTATCAACAATTATTCTAATTGCGAGTAAGTCAAAGATTTCATCAAATTCTTTTTTACGGTTAACCATTTTTTTATGGACAGAATAGATGTTTTTAATTCTTCCTTTTATATCACAATTTACATTGTTTTCAGATAAAAGATATTGAATATTAGTTTGCATGATTTCAAGATCGCCTTTACGGCTAGCCTTACTATCAGAAATTAATTTTGCAACTTTTTTATAGGTATCAGCATCAATATACTTAAATGATGTATCTTCTAGCTCTGCCTTAATTAAGTTCATCCCTAAACGATGAGCAAGCGGGGCATATATATCCATAGTTTCCCTTGCTATTCTACTTTGTTTTTCAGGCGGGAGATATTCTAAAGTTCTAATATTATGTAATCTATCTGCTAGTTTAACAATTATAACTCTGATGTCTTTTGCCATAGCAAGTAACATCTTTTGATAGTTTTTAGCCTGTGCTTCCATTTTATCTGATTCTTTATTTATTCCTTCAAATTTATATTTACCTAATTTAGTAACTCCATCTGTCAATAAAGCCACTTCTTCACCAAATTTATCCTTAATATCATCAAAAGAAGTATCAGTGTCTTCTATTACATCATGTAATAATCCAGCAATGATTGTTACATAATCAGTATGTAAATCACTAAGTATTATTGCTACTAATAATGGATGTATTACATATTCTTCTCCTGATTTTCTTAATTGTCCTTTATGTTTGTTTTTGGTATAAGAATAAGCCTCTTGAATTAACTCAAGATGCTCTTTATTTTCAATGTATTTTGAAACATTACTCATTAATTTTTGAAATTTAGCTGAAGACATAAAACCACCTCTTAATAGCGCATTAGAGATAAAACATTGTAATTTTGTAGCTTTTCTCTACCTTTTAAGAATTCTAATTCAATTAAGAAAGCTATTCCAACTACAATTCCACCTGAAGCTTCAACTAGTTTTATAGTTGCTTCAATTGTTCCACCTGTAGCTAGTAAGTCATCAATAATAAGTACTTTTTGACCAGGCAAAATATCACCTTTATGTAGACATAGAGTGTTTTTTCCATATTCTAAGTCATAACTAAACTCAATTACTTCTCTAGGTAGTTTCCCAGGTTTTCTAACAGGTACAAATCCAATTTCAAGATTAGTTGCAACTGGACATCCAAAGATAAATCCTCTTGCATCTGGCCCTACTATTATATCTGCACCAATTTCTTTAGTAAATGCAACAAATAAATTAGTTGCATGTTTGAATGCTTTACCGTTTCCAATTAGTGGTGTAATATCCTTAAATTCGATTCCTTTAATTGGAAAATCAGAGACATTTGCAATGTAATCTTTTAAATTCATTTCTATTCCTCCATTTATATATTCTATATATATTCAGTTAATTATAACAAAAATCTTAATAATAAAAATACTTAAATTTATTTTTATCCAATTACATAATCTTCAATTAAAATTTGTTTCTTTGATCTACCTCTGAAAGTGTTTATATCTAGGCGTCCAAGCAAAGTAACTTTACTTGTTCTATTAATTAAAGAATGTAACTTTTTATTATTGAAAAATATCGCTTCTGAGTTAGAATCAATAAGAATTTTAGAGTGTTCTCCTTTAATGAGATATTTACTTGAAGGAGTAATTTCTTTGAAAATAAATAAAGAATTTTTTAAATCATATTGATCTAGGTCAATTATTTGCTTAATGTCTAAGGTAGAAATATCAACTACACCTTCTGCAGTTATGAATTCTTCTCTATGAGCTTTTGGTATTAAACTATTAAATCTTCTCTTAAATTCATCAAAGTTTTCTCTTCTAAATTCGAGTCCAGCAGCATTTTGATGCCCACCATATCTAACCAATAGTTCTTTTAGTTCACTCAGTACATAAATGATATCGACTGATCCATAGCTTCTAATGCTTCCCTTAAAAGTAAACTCTTCTTCTTTTAACACAATGCTTACTTTTGAATATTCATTTGCGAGTCTTGAAGCAATAATTCCTAATACACCTTCGTGCATAATTGGTGAGTGAATAATTATACTTGGTTCATCTTCTTTAAGTTGTGACAAAGCTTCTGTATACAACATACTTGTAAGTTTTTTTCTTTTATTATTAATTTCTTCAATTTCCTCTAAATGTTTAATCGCAGTCATATTATCTTTTGATAATAAAAGTTCAACGGCTAATTTAGCACTTTTCATTCTTCCACATGCATTTAATCTTGGTGCTATTTTATATTGTACATCTGCCACAGATGTAGCGGTTAAATCAAGGAATGAAATTAATTTAGATAGACCAATATTTTGAGAATTCTTCATCTTTTTTAATCCTAGATTTACTATTGCTCTATTTTCATCAATTAAAGGCATCATATCAGCAATAGTTCCCAAAGCTACTATATCAATATAATCTAAAGCAGCATCACCTATTAATGCTTGTGCAAGTTTGAAGGCAACCCCTACGCCAGCTAAAGGTTTAAAAGGATAATCTGATAACAAAGTATGAATAATAGTATACGCATCGGGTAATGATCCTTCTTTTTCATGGTGATCAGTAATTATTAAATCGATGTTGTTTTCTTTTAGGACTTTTGCTTCGAATATTGACTTGATACCATTATCAACAGTAATAATTAAATTGAATTCCTCGTCTATAATTTCGTACACTTTTGAATAAGATAATCCGTATCCATCTACGAAACGATTTGGAATGTCATAGAATACATTCCCACCTAAATCTAGAATTGTTTTATAGAGAATAAATGTGCTGGTAATACCATCAACATCATAGTCTCCATAGATAAGAATTTTTTCTTTAGATTCAACTGCTTTCATAATACGGTCAACACTCTTTTTCATATCCAGTAAGAGGTATGGATCGTTTAGATTTTTTTCATCTAAACTAAATAATTCGAGGTAATTTGATACTCCTCGAGAATGATAAATGTCTTCGACCAATTTAGTTTGGTCTAATTCTTCATTTTTTATCTTCCACTTATACATAGACGTCTCCTAACTATTGGAATGGATAGACCACCCTACATTTTATTTGGTGCACTAACTCCAACTAAAGATAATGCATCTTTAAGTACAGTTTTTGTAGCATTTAGCAGCGATAGTCTTTCCATTGTCTTTAACTGGTCACTACTAATTACTTGTTCGTCATTATAGAAACTATGAAATGCACTTGCAAGATTTTGAACATAATTTGTGATTTTATGCGGTGCTCTTTGCAACGCTGCTTGCTTAATTGTGATAGGATAATTTACTAAAATTTGAATCAAATCAAAAGTTTTTTTACCTGATAAAGTTGTGAATTTACTAGGCAAGTTTTCGATGTCAAATCCTTTAGTTTTTGCAGCAACAAATATACTATTAATTCTTGCATGTGCGTATTGTGAGTAATATACAGGATTTTCATTTGTTTGTCTTAATGCCAAGTCCAAGTCTAAATCCATTTGAGTATTTAGACTTCTCATTGCAAAGAAGTAACGAATTGGATCCACTCCAACTTCATCAATAATATCTCTTAAAGTAATAGCTTTACCACTTCTTTTAGACATTTTAACCTCTTCGCCATCCTGAATTACTTTTACCATCTGGAGAATTTCCACTTCTAAAAGGTCGCTTTTTCCTCCAACCATTTCAATTGAAGCTTTTAATCGATCAATATATCCATGGTGATCTCCACCTAAAATATCAATTAACTTTGTATATCCTCTATCAAGTTTATCTTTATGATATGCAATATCGGGAGCCAAATAAGTGAATGTTGAATCACTTTTAATAATAACTCTATCTTTTTCGTCATTATACTTACTAGTTTTAAGCCACAAAGCTCCATCTAACTCATATGTAAAGTCATGTTTAGTAAGATAAGCAATTGTTTGATTAACAAGATCTTTATCATATAGTGATTTTTCGCTAAACCATACATCAAAAGTTACACCAAAATCACTTAGGTCTTTTTTTAATACTTCAAGAAGAGATTTTACACCATATTCCTTGAAGAAATCATAGCTATCTTCCTTTAAGTATTTGTCACCATATAGGGATTTGAGCATTTCTGCAGCTTTAATAATTTCAGCACCATAATATCCATCTTTAGGCATTTCTATTTCAATGTTAAACAGTTGCTTATATCTAGCATCAATACTCAACGCTAAATTATGGATTTGATTTCCAGCATCATTAACATAATATTCTTTTGTAACATCAAATCCAGCCTTCTTCATTATTCTACTTATAGAATCTCCAGCTGATGCACCTCTTGCGTGTCCAATGTGAAGGCTTCCTGTAGGATTTACACTAACAAATTCTATATTGTAATGTTCGCCCTCACCTAAATCCAAATTACCATAATCAGAACCTTTATCATTAATTACAGATATAATATTAGAAAGAAAAGATTTATCCAGGTAAAGATTGATAAACCCTGGTTTTGCAATCTTTATTTCTGTAACAAACAAATCTTTCTGATTAAATAGTTTAACAATCTCTTCAGCGATACTGAAGGGAGATTTTCTTGCTACTCTAGCTAATTTCATGGCCACGTTAGTTGAATAATCACCATTATCATTTCCTTTTGGAACTTCTAATTCTATATTGAAATCCTCGGAATAATAACCTAGATTGACCAGCACATTTTTAAATTCATTCTTAATTTGATTTACTAGAAATTGTATATCCATACTGCACCTCTACTTATTAAATTTTAAACTAATATCCATTGATTTATACGAATGTGTTAATGCTCCTACACTAATAAAATCAACTCCAGTTTGAGCCACTTCTTTAATTCTACTTAAAACCATATTACCACTTGCTTCAAGAAGTTTGCCTGAATTTTTAGCAACACATTCCTTCATTAAATCGTTATTCATGTTATCTAACATGATAATATCACATTCAGTTTTTGAAGCTTCAATAAATTGGTCAATAGATTCAACTTCAACTTCAATTCTGATATTTTGGTCAATTTTACTTTTGATAATTCTGACTGCTTTGTCTATTGAGCCAGCACTTTTTATGTGATTATCCTTAATCATGACTTGATCACTAAGTGAAAATCTATGATTAATTCCACCACCGTGAACTACTGCCATTTTTTCTAAAATTCTTAGATTTGGTGTAGTTTTACGTGTATCTAATATTTTAGTATGATTGTTTCCAACCTCTCTAACAAATAAATTAGTTAAGGAAGCAATCCCACTCATCCTTTGCAATAAGTTTAGAGCTACTCTTTCGCCCTTTAAAATTGATGAGGTTCTACCGCTAATTATAGCAATAATCTCTCCTTTATCTACAAATATACCATCACTGTTTAGAACTTTAATAATAATTGAAGCATCCAAAATTTCAAACACTTTTTTCATTACTTCTACACCACTAAGAACTCCAGGTTCTTTTGCGATAAAAACACCTTCACTAATTTCATCTGTAAATAAGTTATCAGTTGTAACATCAATAGTTGGTATATCTTCTTTTAAAGCATCTTTAATAATCTTAATAATTCTTTCATCCATTTCTATCACCTCAATTTAAGATCAAGCTGTTCAAATGAGAGTTTATTGTTATTACTCTTGACCAATTTTATCCACTTTGCACTTCGACCTTTTCCAAGTGGTCGAATCATTTCATCATCCCTTAATCTCTTTAAAGTTCTATTAATTGTAGAGTCAGAAATATATGGATGTATATTTCTGATATCATCTTTACTAAATACATCTGGTAGCTTAGTAATTGTATTTTCAACATTATTTGATTTATTAAGTTGACTATCATATTCATAATCACGTATCAAACCATTAATTTCGTCATATGCAAATGTTGATATTTTTAATATAAAACGGTGTAAAGGAAGAACTTGACTAAATCCTTCAGTCCAGTTGAATGAGGCATTTCGAACTTCAGAATCAAACTCAATTTTGTTTTTTAATATTAGTTCCATGAAGCTAATATATTCAAAAACTTCAAAGGAATTGGTTAATAATAAAATATAGAGTAAAAGCAATCCTATTTCAGTATTCTTCTCTTCAAAAGGAGCTATATTTATAAAATCAATATAGAAGTTTTCGATAATAAATGATATTTCATATCTGTTTTCCTTAATTTTTTCTTTGTACAATGTTATTAAATCTTCAAGACTCTCTCTCTTTGACATATAATTGCCACTTAAAAGGCTGATCTTGTTTGATTTTCTTGCGACTTTCTTATATTGAATTTTGTTATCAGAAAGTATGTCTTTATATAAGAATTTTAGCAAGTCGAAAATCTCATTTGGCAAAAGCTCAAATGTAGAGATGTCTTTGTGAATTTTTGTAAATGCTTTTTTTAAATTTAAAATAAATCGTTCATCTTTATTTTTCGGCATAACGTCTTTGTAAATCAGTGACTTTAACCTAGCATCAGTTACACTAATAGAACATATTTTGGTAAAAAAATGCGTATCGTTATTGATTGTTTGTCGCACCATTACTTGATAATCAGAACTCAAAGTCTCATGGTTATAGTGATTTATCCCAATTGACTTATATAAGTTAATATAAGTCATGATAACATCATGAGGAACTTGTGTTCTATTCAAATTTGTTAAGCAATTCATATTTACCACCTCAAACATAACATTTACAGTTCTATTTTACTATATTTATGGTATTTTTCCAAATTAATAACACATTATTATGGTCATTTGTGTTTTATTTGAATATATTAAATATAAAAAGCAGCGTTAGCTACTTTTTATTAAAATAATTTTTGTTGAATTAAATCTATATCTTTCTCTTTTTTGTACTCACTAATATTAGGAATTAGTGGATCAATTTCTAATTCTTCAATATTGATAAACAGTGGTTTTCCAAGTTTTGGCTTAACAAATGTTTTACCAGTAACAGTTTTATCAGTTTTTATATCAAATGCATTTAGTTCAACTAACATTTGTGTTGTATTTATCATGATTTTTGCACGATTCTTATATTGAGTTGAGTTCATTAAACACAAATCAACAACTTTATAAGGATTTGACTTAACATCTTTGTATAATTTTGTACCTTTATTAGTTCTTCTTTTTCTAGGTACAACATCTAAATCAATTCTCTTAATTGTTCCTCTATGTGTTAAAACTAGTAAATCATGAAAATCTTTTAATACAATTCCAGCTGCAAGTTTCTGCTTTGGATTCAAATTAAGACCTTTAACACCTTTAGCAGTTGTTGAAGTAACAGAAATTTCTTCTAAACTGAATTTCAGTGCAGTACCTTTTGTAGTTACAATTAGCAATTCATTGTCTATTGAGTCAGTAACATCTACTGATACTACTAAATCTCCTTTATTCAAATTGATTGCTTTTATAGTTTTTGAATATCTTGAAACATTAAAATCTTCAAGTTTTGTTAACTTAATTAGATTATTTTTAGTTACAAAAACTAAGTGTTTATCTTCTTTAAAGTTTCTAACATGTATAATTTTTATAATTTTCTCATCTTGCTCAAGCTGAACAATATTATTAATATGTGTTCCTAAATCTTTCCATTTTGATTCAAGCACTTTGAATACTGGAAGATATATATAATTACCTCTGTCAGTAAATATTAAAACAGTATCAAGAGTTGAAACTTCTTTAACAAGTAACATTGAATCATTTTCTTTAACATTAGGCTTATCTGTTGCTTTGAAAGATCTAAGTGATGATCTTTTTACATAGCCTTCTCTTGATATTCCTAATACAGCTTGTTCATCTAATACAAGTTCTTCCTCTAAGATAGTTATTTTCTCTATTTCCAATTGTAATTCTGACTTTCTAGGAGTAGACAATTTTCTACTTACTACCTTTAGTTCAGCCTTAATTATATTTTGAAGGTCTTCTTCATTATGAAGAATTAAATCTAATTGATGAATTTGTTCATCTAGTTTCTTTTGTTCCTTTTGTAGTTCAGTTATATCTGTACTTGATAATCTATAAAGTTGCAAAGTAACTATTGCCTCAGATTGTTCTTCAGTAAACTTGAATTTCTTCATCAATCTATTTTTTGCATCTCTTTTATTTTTTGAAGCTCTGATTAATGCGATTACTTCATCAAGAATATCCATCATTTTGATAATTCCTACTACAATATGTAATCTCTTTTGAGCTCTTCTAAGTTCATAATTTGATCTATTTGTAGTGACTTCTTTTTGATGTAAGATATATGCATCAATTATAGGTAAAACTCCCATCAACATTGGTCTCTTGTTACTTATGGCAACCATGTTGTAGTTATAAGATTTAGATAAGTCTGTTTTTTTATGGAGGAAAGATAATATAAATTCAGGATTAAATCCTTTTTTTATATCAATTGCAATTCTTAACCCTTCTCTATCTGATTCATCTCTTACTTCAGCTATTCCATCGATTCCTTTTTTAATTCTAATATCATCGATTTTTCTAACTAATGTTGCTTTGTTAACTTCATAAGGAATTTCAGTAACGATAATTGATTGATCAATAACCTCGCATCTAGATTTCATTATTACTCTACCTTTACCAGTTTCAAAGGCTTGTCTAATTTGGTCTTTCCCTTGAACAATGGCTCCAGTAGGGAAATCTGGTCCCTTAACAATTTTTAAAAGGTCGTCAGTTGTCATGTTAGGATTATCAATTCTGCTTATAACAGCTTTAACAATTTCACGTAAATTATGTGGTGGAATATCTGTTGCATAACCTGCTGCAATACCTGTAGCACCATTAACAAGTAAGTTAGGATATCTTGCTGGAAGTACAGTAGGTTCATATTCTTCATCATCAAAATTGGGAATGAAATCAACTGTTCTCTTCTCGATGTCTTTCAATAATACTTCACTTGAAGTACTCATTCTTGCTTCTGTATATCTCATTGCTGCAGCGCTATCACCATCAATAGAACCATTATTACCGTGCATATCTATTAATAGATTTCTTATTTTCCAAGGTTGTGACAATCTTACCATTGCATCGTAAACTGAAGTATCACCATGAGGGTGATACTTACCAATTACGTCACCGACTATTCTTGCAGATTTTTTATATGGTTTGTCACTAAACATTCCTAGTTTATACATTGAAAATAGAATTCTTCTTTGAACTGGTTTTAATCCATCTCTAACATCAGGTAAAGCTCTTTCTTGAATAATGTATTTTGAGTAACGGCCAAATCTTTCTCCAACAATATCTTCCAAATTTTCAATTGATATTTTTTCATCAACAAATTTATTAATGTCTTCTATTATATTTTTAGCCATGTTTAGTTCCCAATCACAAAGTCATCTTCACTACCGAATTCAACATTTGCTTCAATCCAGTCGCGTCTAGGTTCAACTTTGTCTCCCATTAGTATAGTAATTCTTTGATCTGCATCAGCGAGATCATCTACATTAACTTGAATAAGTGTTCTTGTTAATGGGTCCATTGTAGTATCCCATAACTGATTTGCATTCATTTCACCAAGTCCTTTGAATCTTTGAATAGAAGTATTTTTGTATTCTCCAGTTATTCTATTAAGATCCTCCTCAGTCCATGCATATTCAAATACTGTTTTACTTTTTACTTTTCTAGATACCTTATACAGTGGAGGAAGAGCGATATAGACTTTCCCAGCTTCTACTAATTCTCGCATATATCTAAAGAAAAATGTAAGAAGAAGTACTTGGATATGAGCACCATCTGTGTCGGCATCGGTCATAATTATTACTTTTGCATAGTTACATTTATCAATATTAAAATCAGGACCAAGTCCCGCACCAATTGTATGTATTATAGTATTTATTTCTTCATTTTTAAGAACGTCTTCAATTTTTGCTTTTTCAGTATTAATAACTTTCCCTCTTAGAGGTAGTATTGCTTGAAATTTTCTATCACGGCCTTGTTTAGCACTTCCTCCTGCACTATCTCCCTCAACTAAGTATAGTTCATTTCTTTTTGGGTTCTTCGATTGTGCTGGAGATAACTTTCCAGATAGATTTATTTCAACTTTGCTTTTACGTTTTTCTAAACGTGCTTCTTCTCTTGCTTTTCTCGCTGCATCTCTTGCATTAGATGCTTTAAGTGATTTTTCGATAAGAGTATATGTTAAATTATTATTTTCTTCAAAGAAATAAGTCATTTTTTCTGATACTACTTGTTCAACTGCAGTTCTTGCATCAGGTGTTCCTAATTTATTTTTTGTTTGTCCTTCAAATTGTAGAAGATTTTCAGGAATTCTTACAGACAATATAGTTGTAAGTCCTTCTCTTATATCTGCACCTTCTAGTTTTTTACCATTTTTTATTAATCCTATTTTTTGACCATATTCATTAAATAGCTTAGTTAAAGCAGATTTAAATCCTGTCTCATGATTTCCACCATCTTTAGTTCTTACATTATTTACGAATGAAATCAACTGATCAGTATAAGAATTTGTGAATTGAAAAGCTACTTCCACTTCAATGTCATGAGCAGTCCCTTCGAAAAATCTAGGTTCATGTATTGCAGTTTTTTTTGAATTTATAAAATCAATATAAGATATTATACCATCTTCATATTGGAATATTTCTTGTGTTTTTGAACGTTCATCATTAAGAATTACTTTTAGTCCTTTAAGTAAAAAGGCACTTTCTCTCAAACGTTCTACCATTGTTTGATAATTAAATACTGTAGTTGTAAAAATTGCAGAATCTGGTTTAAACCATACAGTTGTTCCAGTAGTTTTTGATTCACCAACCTCTTTAAGTTGAGAAACATTTTGTCCACCATTAGTAAATTTCATATTGTAGATCTTATTGTTTCTAAAAACAGTAACATCGACAAATTCACTTAAAGCATTTACAACACTTGCACCTACACCATGAAGTCCACCAGATACTTTGTATCCACCAGCTTGTCCAAATTTACCACCTGCATGTAATTTTGTGTAAATGATTTCAATTGCACTCTTCCCACTTTTATGTAAATCAACTGGAACTCCACGACCATTATCTATAACAACAATACTATTATCTTCTTTGATAGTAACAGATATTTCGTCTCCGAAACCTGCTAAAACTTCATCAATAGCATTATCAACAATCTCCCATACTAAGTGATGGAGCCCTCTAGAGTCTGTACTACCTACATACATACCCGGTCTTTTTCTTACTGCTTCTAGCTCTTCAAGAATCGTTATCGACTCAGCATTATAAAATTCTAAGTTCTGTTCCATCTCATATACACTTCCTATTCTGCTAACTACTTTATCTATTATATCAAAATGAATTTGGTTTTAATAGTGAAATATTTTTTTTATTATGGTACAATTGATTATAAATATCTATTTGAGGTGAAATTTATGGCATTTAAATATATACTTTTAGCAGTTTCTTATCTGATAGGAGCGATACCATTTTCCATAATTTTTGGCAAATTATTTAAGGGTATTGATGTACGTCATCATGGTAGTGGTAATCCAGGTGGAACTAACTCTTTAAGATTTTTAGGTGTTAGAGTTGGATTGTTAATAATATTTGGAGATATTCTTAAAGGAGCAATAATAGTAATTTTGATTAGGGCTGGGGTATTTGATGATTATGAACTATTCCATCCACTAGCATACAGTTTTGTAGCAGCATTTGGTCATGCTTATTCAGTCTTTATTAAATTCAAAGGCGGAAAAGCTGTTGGGACTACATTTGGTGGAATTCTAGCATTTAATCCATGGATTGCATTAGTAGTTGCAATTGTTGGATCAATCACGCTAAAGACTACTAAATACGTTAGTGTTGGATCAACTTCAATAGCTTTAACATTTATTTTATGTGCATTGGTGATTGGAGATTACGAAGTCTTGCTTTTTGCAACTCTGTCAGCTGCTCTAATAATTTTTAGACACCAAAGTAATTATCGAAACATTAAAAATAAAGTTGAACCCAAAGTTAAATGGTTATAAAAAAACGAAGAATTTTCTTCGTTTTTATTTTATAATATCTGTAGCAAATTGTTCAATAATTAATGACCATCAGTAAGCAATTACAATTGTACTCATAGATATATTTAATTATTAATATGGTTATAATAATGTAAAATGTAAAATTTATAATAATATCTAATCAATAAATGTCCTATTCCATTATATTATATTTCTTGATAAATTTGTATAAGCCTTTAAAAAAAGTACATTATAACCTATTACAATATTTTGCTGACTGTTTTATATATATAATAATTGTACTTTTGATATAGGCAGTTATAATGATGAATTATTATATTATAGTTATTAAAAATTATACCTTTAAACTGATTAAATTAATTGACCATAATTAAGATAAATAAAAACCTCCAAAATTTGGAGGTAATTTTTATTTTGCTTGTTCCATTGATGCCATTACTTGTCTAACTTGTTTTTCAGAAGGTTTTCTTCCCATTTGCATCATCATAGCTCTAATCATATTTTCATTTACTGGTGGGTTGTCTTTTAGGTATTTCTTAAAATATCTTTGTGATAAAAAGAATCCGATAATTGCTCCCACTAGTAAAGCTACTACTAATAACACAATAAATAACCATATTGCCATTTCCATAAAATCACTCCTTATTAAATCTCTATACTATTTTACAAGATATTTAGAATAAAAACAAGTTAATTATTTTTTTCTTGTCTTGAAAAAAAGATATAGTAATACTGATGAATATGTATATTGAATTATAAATTGTATTACTTCTGGCTTTGAATACCATCCTATACTTGCGTATAGTAATATCCCAGCTAATTCTTCTTTATGATTTAGAAAAGTACCTGATACATCAAACAGCTTAGTAAAGAGAATACTGTCATCACTTAACACTTGTTCTACTTTCAAAAATGATAGAAATTCATGTACTGAATACCCTAACATAAATCCAGCTTGAAGGATCAAGTAAACTAGTGTAATATTAAAAATTAACTTTAAATTTACTTTGATTAAGGACTTGTAAATTAACACTACAAGTAGACTAGAAAATAATAACCCTAAAAGAGTACCAATAATGTAAGAATATGTATCTACTGAAGTGAAAACGAACAAAGTAATTTCAGCACCTTCTCTTGCAACCATTACTGCAGCAAGTAAGATAAGGCCAATCTTTGATATTGAACTATCCATTTTATTTCTAATTTCTGAAACTATCTTATGTCTATTTTTAATCATCCAATAAATAAACGTAGTAATTAAAATTAATGCTATAAAAGAACTGATAGATTCCCATAATTTTCCTATGTTACCCGATTTACCTATAATAGAAGATAAACCATACAATGCTCCACCAAAGAGCAAGGAAGCTACTATACCAACCTCTAGACCGGTATATACGTACTTCTTATATTCTTTTTTATCACTTTTATTTAAATATTCTAACATAATAGCAATTATTAAGAAGGCTTCTAGTCCTTCTCTAAAACCCATAATTAACCCAGGAATTAAATCAATATTGAACAATATAATCATCCTCTCAAACATATTGTTTTCCATTTAGTAGGCATATACTAATTCAATTGCAAAAGTAAAGCAAGTATAATTATATATTTTATAAATAAGGATTAATTTATTATAAAGTTTTTTAAAAATATGTTTACATTTATTATATAATCTAATACAATATATATGAGATTAAAAAGTCATTAAAGGAGGTACTACAATATGCCAAGAAGAATTAATGAAGACTGTATTGCATGTGCAGCTTGTGTTGCAGAATGTCCAGTTGATTGTATTTCTGAAGGAGATATCTTTGTTATTGACGAAGACGTTTGTATTGACTGTGGTGCATGTGAAACTGTATGCCCTGTAGAAGCTATACACGAAGTATAAAAAAAAAGAGTTTATAACTCTTTTTTTATACAAATTTATATGGATTTGTGTCAATTTTACTAACTAAGATGTTGGAAGTAATTCCAGCATCTTTTAATATGTTTCTTAATTCAGAAACAAAGAATTTCTCAATATTGTGTCCTATATCTAGGGCATTCAATCCAATAGCTAAGGCATCATGAGCGTGATGATAAGATAAATCACCTGTAACATATAAATCTGCTCCCATTTTCTTAGCGTTATAGATATTACTAGATCCACTACCACCTGATATTGCAATTTTAGCAACTTTACTATTTAAGTTTCCTATAAATCTAGCGTTCTCTACTTGGAACGTTTTTTTTACATAATCAATTGCGAATTGCATATCACATTGTTCAATTTTACCAATTCTTCCTAATCCTTCATTTTCAGTAGTATAATCTAAAATCTGTTGGTTTTTAAGATTAAGCATATTAGCTAAAATTAAGTTCATACCTTTGTTACTAATATCAAAATTGGTATGTGCTACATACAACGTTATATCATGTTTAATAAGCTTTTCAATTTGTTCGCCTTTATATGTATCTGTGTTAATACTATTGATTGGAGAAAATATTAGGGGATGATGAACAACAATCATATCTGTTTGTTGTTTGATTGCCTCATCAATAACTTCTTTTGTAACATCTAGAGTTAATAAAATTGTATTAACTTCTTTTTGTAATGACCCAACTTGAAGGCCTACATTGTCCCAATCGTATGCTAAGTTCTTTGGGTACATTGATTCGAAAATCTTTATTATATCTGTCCCTTTCATTTCAATGCCTCCTCTAATAAAGCTATTGTTTTCTTGATTTCGCTTACTCTTTCAGAGTCGTTTAACTCTTCAAGCAAGGAATAAAGTCTATTTAGCTCTTTTTGAATTCTTAAAACAAAATAATGTGATTTGATCTTTAGATTTACAGGACCAAACATGATTTGAAGTGGAGAATATTCTGGTTTTCCTTTTTCTAAGATAATTAGATCATAAAACTTATTAGTCTCACTTATAACTAATTCATCAATTATATAATAGTCGATTGATGAAAGAACAGCACGGATCTTTTCAGCATCATTATTAGGTTGTAAGATGAATCTTTTTACAAATCGACAACTATGATTTTGCAGAATAGTAGATATTAAGCTACCACCCATCCCGCTAATTACAACAACGTCAACTTGATCATCTATTTTTTCTAATCCATCGCCTAAAATGACTTTAACCTTATCTGATACATTACTTTCATTTACATTATTATATGCGATTCCAAAGGGTCCGATTTTATTATCTATTGCTAGTGCATTTAAGACGAATCCTTCTTGTACTGCAGCGATAGGAAGTAACGCATGGTCAGTTCCAATATCAGCTAGCTTGTTAAAACCTTTTGTATATTGAAGGCAACTAGATAATCGCTTAGTTAATTTCATTATTTTCCACTCATAAAGTCCTTAAGTCTTTTAGATCTTGATGGATGTCTTAATTTTCTTAATGCTTTTGCTTCGATTTGTCTAATTCTCTCACGAGTTACTCCAAATTCACGTCCAACTTCTTCTAGAGTACGACTTCGACCATCTAAAAGGCCAAAACGCATTCTAAGAACTTTTTCTTCTCTATCAGTCAATGTCTCTAAGACATTATCAAGTTCACGTTTTAACATAATTTTAGATGTGAACTCCATTGGAGTTAGAGTATCAGGGTCAGGAATAAAGTCACCTAAACTAGAATCCTCTTCTTCACCGACAGGACTCTCTAAAGAGATTGGTTCTTGTGCAACTTTTTGAATTATTTGCACTTTTTCAACAGTGATTCCCATTCTCTCTGCAACTTCTTCAGGAAGAGGTTCACGCTTCAATTCTTGAATTAATTGACGTTGAGTTCTAACTAATTTATTTATTGTTTCAACCATATGAACTGGTATTCTAATTGTTCTTGCTTGATCGGCTATTGCTCTTGTAATAGCTTGTCTAATCCACCAAGTTGCGTATGTAGAAAATTTGAATCCTTTAGTATGGTCAAACTTTCCAACTGCTTTCATTAATCCCATATTTCCTTCTTGAATTAGGTCGAGAAATTGCATTCCTCTACCTACATATCTTTTTGCTATAGAAACTACTAATCTTAAGTTTGCTTCTACTAATTTGTTTTTGGCTAATTCGCCCATAAACATAATTTCTTCAACTGTTTTTTTGTATTCAGGTGTAATTTCTTCACCACCAGCTACTAACTCGTCAAATTGTTCATTTGCCATTTTAGCATTTGCTATATCAGTTGCTAGTTCAACTTCTTTTGTTCCTACAAGTAAGTCTACACGTCCAATTTCTTTTAGATACATTCTAACTGGGTCATCAACTTTGATTGAGATTTGACTTTCAAAAGATTTATCATGAAGTAATTCTTCTTCAATATCTTTTGTAAAATTCAAATCTAAAACAATGCTTGGATCTAATTCATCATCTTCAATCGCAAATTTTGATTCTTCTTCCAGTTTTTCAATTTTTGTCATGTCATAACTAACCATTTCGTCTTCACTTACTACATCAACTTGTCTCTTTTCAAGTGCTCCGACGATAATATCAAAATCCTCTGTTTCATCACTAACATATTTTAGAATATCTTTAATTGCTAAATAACCTTTTGATTTATTAATATCTACAAGCTCTTGAATAATCTTATCTTTGTCCATGTTTTGCCTCCTTAATATATACATCACGATACTTTGCTAGTTCTATTTTTTCTTTTACAGTTGGTGCAACTCTTATTTTCTGCTCAAATTCTTCTTGAAGCAAAGAGTTTAGGTAATCCTGAATTGTCGAAATAAGGTCATCATACTCTTCATCAAAATGTTCAATCATCTTATTTTTTACCTTGGTATTGTAAAAATGTAATTGTTCTTGACTAAGAATACCTTCTAATTCATCTTCTTTAATTTCAGAATTTTCATGATCTTCTAAATTTTTATAATGTTTATCTTCGATTAAATGTTTTATGTCTCTACTAGTAACATCTATATAAAACAAATCTCCAAATTCAACATTAAACTTTAAAACATATTTAATATCATTAATAAAATAACTTAATAATCTTCTTTCTGCAAATAGGTGTTTTGGTTCTATTGGTACAGAACGTTTTGTTTTCCTACCTATATTTCTAATATTTTTCTTTGTATATTGATAGAAATCTTGTCTCACTGATTCATGAGAAACGCTAATATCAGTAGCTAAACGTTTAATATAGCTTTCTATAATAGTATTTGATGTGTTCTTTATAAGATCAAAAATTATTTTCTTAAAATGTTCAATATCAAGCATTTTAGTAAAATCAATATTCATATTATTTTTTAAATATGAAAATTCTATTTTATCAATCCACTTCTCATTAATAAATGTATTTAGTTCAGTTTCAGAATATTTTGTTAAGTAGTCATCTGGATCCATATTATCTGGCAATAGAACAATTTTGATTTCCATTTTTTCATTTTCAAATAGTTTTATTGCTCTTGTAGTGGCTTCAATACCAGCCGGGTCTCCATCATAACAGATAGTTACATTTTTAGTATGTCTTTTAATTAATTTAACTTGTTCAACAGTTAATGATGTGCCCATTGAAGCTACACTTTCTTTTATGTTTGCTCTAAAAGCAGCTATGACATCCATATAGCCTTCAAATAAAACTACTCTGTTATTCTTTTTGATTTCATTTAAGGCATTACTTAAATTATATAATACTTTGCTTTTTGTAAATACTTTTGTCTGAGGACTATTGATGTATTTAGGAGAATCTTTTTTTGCCTCTAAATAACTTCTTCCAGAAAATGCAACAACATTTCCTCTGTCATCCATAATTGGAAACATGATTCTTTCTCTGAATAAATCATAAAATGAATCAGTTTTGCTTTGTTTTACAAGACCTAGGTCATGCAAGTCAGAGACAAGTATTCCCTTATCAGTAAGAGTTTTATATAAAACATCATATTCTGATGGAGATAATCCAATATTGAAATGGCTAATTAATTCATCAGTTATTCCTCTTTTGTGAAGATATTCCTTAGCGATAATCCCTTGTTTAGTACTACTTAGGTAAAGTTTATAAAAGTTAAGTGAATCTTGATTGATTTCAAAGAACTTTTTATTTGGATTTTCTTTTTTGAAAGATGATATGTTTAAATCAATATTAGCTTTTTTTGCTAAATCCTCAACTGCTTCTAAAAAAGATAAGTTTTCGGTTTTTTGTTTAAAAGTAATTGCATTTCCTTTTTCACCACAAGAGAAGCAGGTATAAATTTTTCTTTCAGGTTCTACAGAAAAAGATGGTGTCTTTTCATTATGGAAGGGACACAAACCAAAATAACTCTTTCCTTTTTTAGAAAGAGAAACTTTTTCAGATACAACGTCAACTATATCTGTTTTTTGTAGAATTTCTTTGATTACCTCTTCGCTTATTCTTGGCATTTAATCACCTAATAATATAGTTTTTCCATCAAATATGGAATTAATTCTTCTTTTGATAAAATGATTTGTTCCATTGTATCACGACTTCTTAATGTAAACTTGTTTTCTTTAATTGCTAAATCATCAATCGTTAATGCAAAAGGCGTACCAATAGCATCTTGACGACGGTATCTTCTTCCGATTTTTCCAGATTCATCACCTGTAACTGTAAAGTACTTACTTAAATAAGTAATCATCTCATCAGCTAATTCTTTATGATACTTTTTAATTAGTGGAAAGACTGCTACTTTATATGGAGCTAAACTTGGTAATATTTTAAGATTTATTCTTTCTTCACCATTTTCTAATTTTTCAACAGTGTAGGCTTCAGATAATACAGCTAAGAATAATCTTTCTACTCCAAGTGATGGTTCTATAACATATGGGATATACTTTTCATTTGTTACTGGATCTAAATAATGAAGAGCTTGTTTTGAATGCTCTTGATGTTGTTTTAAATCATAATCTGTTCTTGATGCAATACCCCAAAGTTCATCAAATCCCCAAGGGAATTTGTATTCAATATCAGTAGTTGCATTTGAATAATGAGATAATTTTTCAACAGCATGATCTCTCATTTTTATATTATCTGGATTAAGACCTAAAGATACTAAAAAATTATAAGATTCATTCTTCCAATAATCAAACCATTTCATTTCAGTCCCTGGTTTTGTAAAAAACTCAAGTTCCATTTGTTCAAATTCTCTTGTTCTGAAAATGAAGTTACCTGGAGTAATTTCATTTCTAAATGATTTTCCAATTTGCCCAATACCAAAAGGTACTTTCTTTCGAGATGTTCTTTGAATATTCTTAAAGTTTAAGAATATTCCTTGAGCAGTTTCAGGGCGTAAATATATATCGTTATTAGAGTCAGAAACAACTCCTTGACTTGTTTTAAACATTAAATTAAATTCTCTAATTTCAGTATAATCTAGCTTTCCACAATTAGGACATACTACATTATTTTTAATAATATATTCCATCATTTCTTCATTAGACCAACCATCGGCATCAATAGTATTTTTACTATGATTTTCAATTAATTTATCTGCACGATGTCTTGTATTACAATTCTTACAATCTGTTAGTGGATCACTAAAACCACCAATATGTCCACTAGCTTCCCATGTTTTAGGATTTAAAAGAATTGAACTATCTAGTCCAACATTTAAATTATTTTCTTGAACAAACTTCTTCCACCAAGCACTTTTTAGGTTATTCTTGAGTTCAACACCAAGAGGACCATAATCCCACGTGTTAGCTAATCCACCATATATTTCGCTACCTTGAAACACAAAACCATAGTTTTTAGCGTATTTTACCAACTCTTCCATTTTTATTTTACTCATATTGCTCCTCCTAAAAATTCAAATTTGGACATAAATATGCAGTCTATATTATAACACAAAATCAAAAAAAAGAGACAAGCTCTTTTAGTATTTTTGTAATTGTAGCAGTATTTTTCTTGATTTAGTCCTAAAACTTACATATTGATCAAATAATTGATCAATAATATGTCTTATAATTACTAATTGATTATCTGTCACAATAGGTATTTCAAAATCACTAATATCTATATAATATAATGAAATTAGAATTTTATAGATATCACTACCATAACTCTCTTGTTTGAATGAAAGATGTTCAGGACAAACAAGACCACCACTATCAATACTAAACACAAGATTCTCAGTCTTTCCACAAATATTGCATTTTTTAAAATTCAAACCATATCCTAAAAAGAACAACAGTTTCAATTCAAAAACGAAACTGAGAATTTCAGGATTGTATTGATCATTAAATAAATTAAACAGTCTTTTTAAAAATGAAAACATTTTTGAGTGATTTAAATCTTCTGAGATTGTATTGTTTACTAATTCCATAATGTGATTCATATATGTATAAGCTAATATATCTTCTTTAATCTTTGGATAATCATTAATTAATTCTCCCTCTTTCAAAGAAGGGAATTTACCACTTGAGTGTGTAAATCTAATTAGGTTACCATTTTGACTAAGAAAACGATTTATATTATTCATTTTCTTTACACCATGAGCAATAATACTTAAAAGACCTTTTTCTGTGTACAGATAAAGGATTTTAGAGCTGTCTTTATAATCTAAAGATTTTAAAACAATACCTTCTATAAAATCCATATTATCACCTATTTTAGTTCTTCTTGATACCCAAAATTTCTTAAATGGAAATCTTTATTGCGCCAGTTTTTAACAACCTTACAATGTAAATCTAAATATACTTTTGAACCGAGTAAATGTAAAATATCTTTTCTTGCTAAAGTCCCTATTTCTTTTATCATACTTCCACCTTTACCAATAATAATTCCTTTTTGAGAATCTCTTTCAACTATTATTGAAGCATGGATATTTAACAATAATGGATTTACATCATCCTTTTGAACATATTCAATTAATACCATAACTGAGTGTGGTATTTCTTCTTTTGTTAGTCTTAATACTTTTTCACGTATAAGTTCACTAATTATAAATCTTTCAGGATGATCAGTTTTCTGATCATCAGGGTAATACTTTGGTCCCTCTTCAAGTTCATTTTCAATATCAACCAATAGTTTATCTAAATTATCTCCTCTTAAAGCACTTACAGTAAATATTCCTTTGAAATTAAACGCTGCTTTAAACTTATCTATATATAATTTAAGTGGAGCAATATCTTCTATTAAATCAACTTTATTGACAATCAAAAATACTGGAACTTTTACACCTTTTAGAAGTTCTATAATAAATTGATCTCCCTTGCCAAAATATTGAGTACTATCAACCATAAGCATAATTAAATCTACGCTTCTTAAAGTGTTGATAGCTGCTTTTGTCATAAATTCACCAAGCTTATGTAATGGTTTATGAATTCCTGGAGTATCAATAAACACGATTTGCGAGTGTGGAGTTGTTAAAATACCAGAAATATTATTTCTGGTTGTTTGAGGTTTGTCCGAAACAATAGTAATCTTTTCTCCTAAAACATTATTTAGAAAAGTTGATTTACCAGAATTAGGTCTGCCTACTATAGTAACAAATCCTGATTTAAACATTATAAATCATCCTCAGTAAAGGCATAAGGTAATAAGTCCCTATTCTTAAGTGTTTTTATTTCGCCTTTGTTGTTAGCAAGATGCACAAGTGCATCCGCAGGCATTAATTCACTCATTACTTGACGGCAAGCTCCACAAGGAGAAATAAAACCATCTTGTTCTGTAGTAATCAATATTTCAGAAATGTCATCTTTTCTAATTCCTTTGGAATAAGCTGTAAATAACGCACTTCGTTCTGCACAGTTAGAAAGTCCAAAAGATGCATTTTCAACATTAACTCCTGTAATTACTTCACCACTTTTTAACTTAAGTGCTGCAGCTACTTTGAAATTTGAATATTTTGAATACGAGTTTGGTAAAACATTCTTTGCTTTTTCATATAATTTATTCATTTAAGTCACCTACCTATTAAGTTTTGATTTATGTAAAATTGCTTCTTGAAGGTTTGTCATTTCAGTTTCTTCTTCAACTGTATTATGATCATATCCAATTGAGTGAAGGAAACCATGCAATACTAGGAATCCTAATTCTCTTTCAAATGAATGTCCTAATTCTATAGCTTGTGAGCTGCATTTAGGAATAGAGATGAATATATCTCCAAGGTTGTTTAAATAACCATCTAGAAATGTAAGAACATCAGTAGCATAGTCTTTTTTACGATATGTTTTATTCAATTCTTTAATTTCATTATCATCAACTAATACTATATTGATACTTTTATTCTTAATTTGAAGTTTATTTTCAGCATTCTTAAGTACTTTGTTTATCAGATCAAGATAATTTTCATCATTATATTTATTTATTAAATTAACTTTCATATTCTTCATACCTTTCTAGGACTTTTTGAACTAATGGATGTCTAATAACATCCACTCTTTCAAATGCAATGATTTTGATACCTGCAACGTCTTTTAGTATTTTTATTGCATTTATTAGTCCACTTTCAATTCTTTTTGGAAGATCTATTTGTGTTATGTCCCCTGTTACTACCATTTTTGAGTTAAAACCTAACCTTGTTAAAAACAATTTCATTTGATTGAAGGTTGTGTTTTGTGCCTCATCAAGTATTACATATGCATTTTCAAGAGTTCTACCTCTCATATATGCTAAAGGTGCGATTTCAATTACACCTTTTTCAATTAAATCATCTGTTTGTTTCTTACCTAAAACTTCATATAAAGCATCATATAATGGTCTTAAATATGGATCCACCTTTTCTTTTAAATCACCAGGTAGAAATCCTAGGCTTTCTCCAGCTTCAACTGCAGGCCTTGTTAAAATTATTTTCTTTATTCCTCCAGCCTTTAGTTTAGCAAGAGAATTTACTACAGCAACATAAGTTTTCCCTGTTCCTGCTGGTCCAATACCAAATACAAGATCATTATTATTAATCGCTTTTAAATAATTTAACTGATTTAATGTTTTTGCATGGATTGGTTTACCCGCAAAGGTTTTAGTAATTAACACCCTATTTACATATATATCGACAATCTCGTCTTTTTTCTTTTCTTCAGCAAGTTTTGCGATATAAATAATATCTCTTTCTGAAATAATTATATTGCTATTTGCAATTGCAATCAGCGTCTCAAATATTTTTTCAAAAAGGATTATCATATTATTGTCATCTGTAGAGACAAAAATATCCTCGCCTTTAGTAAAAATATCAATATTAAAAATCGAAATAAGAACCTTTAAATTCTTATCACTACTACCCATTACAACTCTAAAGCTGTTTAATTCACCAAATTTGACTTCTAATTTTGTCAATTTAACCAAACTACCAAGCCCCCGTCATGTATTTAACTCCATTATATCACAGTATATAATTTTTGAGAAAAAAATAACGGTATTATATACCGTTATAAATTATTTATTTCCTCTTTTTTGATTAGCTTTTTGTTTTATTTTTTTAGAAATACTAGGTTTAACATAGTATTCTCTTTTTCGAGCTTCTTGTAGGGTACCCGAACGTGATACGTCACGTTTAAATCTTCTTAATGCATCTTCAATAGATTCATTATCTCTAATTATAGTCTTTGCCATAAGGTTTCCCTCCTTTCACTCTTTGATTTTCCGATATAATAATATCAAATAACTTTATGAATGTAAAGTTTTTTAGGAAAAAGCTTTCTTTTTAATCGAAATATAGAATAAATGGCTCATATATGGTATTATATTTGTATAAAATCAAGATGGAAGTGATAAAATGTCATTAACCGATTTAGTAGAATTAGCAAAGGATAATTTGATTGTTACAATAGTCATAGGGTTACTGATACTGTTTATTATCTTTAGACTCAATAAAGCTATCCACATTCATTTAGGTGCAAAAAAATATGTTAGAAAATCCAAAAAACTTAGGGGAAAAAAATACAATGGTGTTCGACTTGGAGTTTTAATAAAAAGCAAGAGAAAGAATGGCACTAATTCATATAAAAAACTGCGAGGCAGAGCTAAGAGAATGGTTAAGAAATACTTTAATTATAAATTAGAAGAATTACCTATTATTACTAAATATTCTTATGGAAAACTATACAAGGTATCACACGATAGATTAATAATTTTCGCTAAAAATAAAAAGAGAATAGTAAAAAAAGTTAGAATCAAAAAAGGTCTAAATGATTTAATTGATTTTACTAATAAATATGAATGTTTAGATGAAATGGTTCTCTTCTTACATAATTTACCTGAAGCTATTTTAGAAAAACAAAATTATGATGTTTATGTAAGTGAACAAGACATTTCAATAGGATATAAAATTAAATAGGCTAGTCATTTCTAAAGGCTAGCTTTTGCTTTATAATGACATTCTAAGAGGGATTTGAACCTGCGACCGACGCATTAGAAGTTTTTTTTGTCCAAATTCGTGTTGTTTGATATTTTATTGAATGGATACCAATACAGTAAAATGGAGAATAGAAAAAGGTAATCACATTTTGATTACCTTTGATTTATGTTTTTAGATTCTTGTAAAGATAAAGAATTAAATAGATGTTTCTATTATTCTTATTCACCTAAACAATAAATTTGAATATTTCTTATAAAAAGTTTCAGGAAGTAAATCAATTATATAGAAAATAGATGTATTGATTATATATATTTCACTACTTTTTCCAAACAGTGTATTTTGTAATGTGAGTAATCTCTTTAAGTTTTCATCATTCTTAGAAATGTACTCATCTATTGTACCGCAATTATATTTCCCATTCAGAAGATAATTCATTTTCGAATAATGGTGATATATAAAATTTATTACCACTGCAAAGTTGTACTTGTTCAAATCTGTATATGATGATTCATCTCCGACAATCCTTTTATATTCGTAACAATCTGAATGAGATACTTTACTAAGTTTGAAATTTGGATCTGGTATTCTACTCATATGTCTATAAGATTGCATCATTGGATAATTTAAAAATAGTTTTCCATATTCTCTTGAGTCATTAAAAAAGTTATACATATCATTAATTATATCAGCACTATATTTCTGATAATGTGGATCAAAATCAAATATTAAATAAATAGATTTATACCTTCTACTTAATATTCTTTTTTCAGATTCATCATTACTATTTTCTTTTAGTAATCCTTGCAATGTCAAAAAATCGTCTTCTTTTAACTCAATATACAACTTGTGCATTTCATGAATAGTTGTACTAAAAGAAAAGATTGAATAGATATTATTGCTATCAATAACTTTGTTAAGTTTTCTTAATAATTTCCCTTCATCTTCTTCACCTTCAACAATAAATAAAATATTACTGGTTACATTACCCAACAAATTCACCTTGTTTAAATAATTTTTCTAAATTATGAGCTTCCCTAAGTTCTCTTTCTGTTAATTTCGGAAGGGATGTCAGCTTACTATTATTAATAATATAGTAACAGTCTGGTCTCAAAATGTCATTGTTTAGCAAAGTTGTGTTATGTGTTGTAAAAATTACTTGTACTTTTGCTTTACTAGAAATATCTTCCAGAATACTTTGAGCTAATTCATAATGATAGAATGCGTCAAATTCATCAACAAATAAGAATGATGCTTTTTCGAATCCCATACTCCAATAAAAATATAAAGTAAGAGATCTAGTTCCACTTGAAGCAATCTCCCAAAAACTTAACGGTCTATTTTCGTGATTACTAAGCAGGGATTCTTTTCCTGTAGCATCTTTACCCACACTTAATTTATAATCCATTCCAGCCTTTTTTAGGAATTTATCAAATTTATTTACGTATCCCGCTTTAATTATCTTCTCCATAATAAAATCAGTTCCACTTTTGAAGCCGATATAGGATTTATCTTGAACAGATCTAAACCATAGCATATTATTTACGAATTTCATAAGACATCCTATATACTTGTTTTGCTCTTGTCCTGGAAAAGCTGAAATATACCTCAAAATAGACTTGTCATTTTTAGGAAATTTATAATTATAATCTTGTGCTCCTATTAGTTCAAGATCACCTTTGTCAATTTTACTATTCTTAAAATTATAAGCAAATATTTTATTTCCATTAATGAATAACTCTTCATAAAGCAAGCTCTTAGCTGCAGTTTTCTTGTAAGAATATGTAATAATCTCACCATTAAAATCGAAAGTATAAGAAAAAGATGCATAGCCTTCTACACTATCCGCATTAAGATAATTATTAATTTGATCATTAATTTGTTGTTTATCTACTAAATGTAAAGTGATATCAAATATTGCTAGACCTAAGTTGCTTTTTCCAGTTGCGTTTTTTCCGTAAATCACCATTGTGTTAATCATATTGTTTTTAACAGCATATTGATTAAATTTATAATCCTTTTTATCACTAAAATCCAATATTAATTCATCTTTAAAATTCTTATAGTTTTTTACTTTGAATATCTTCAACATTTTTATCACCCCATACAATAATACACCTTCCGTATATTTTTGTCAAATCAAATGTAATTTTTCTACGGTATTTTTTTTACTATGCCTTCGACAGATTTAATAGAGGTATAATAGTCATATTAGATTATTTTTGATAGCATGATAGTTTTACAAATAAAGGTTAGACTACTCTGAAAAAAAGAAATGGCTTAAGAATGAAACTTGTCTACCCATCTTCTATAATCGATATTTTCTCTCCAAAATCCTCTGAAAAATTTCTTTCAATATGAGCATTGTATTTTTTACTTATTGCATTAGTAATTGGCATCCCTATCCTAATTTTATAATCTATGTCCTCTCGTTTTTAAATGATGAACAATTAAATACAAATTCTCCATTTTCTTTTTTAGATACAAGAAAATGATCTTAGGATAAGTTATGATTTCATCATTATCAATGAGTTTATCATCAATAAATATTAGGATATTGTTCATATCAATATTAATATTATGCTCACCAACATTTGAAATAATGATATTATGTTCTCTTTTATTTGATCTTTCTGATTCAGAAATATCATCAAGTTCTTCTATCTCTTAAATCATATCAAAGAGACATACTAGATTTAAATAAAAATCTAGTATGTCTTTTTTTTTATAATGTCTGTTTTAAGGTAATACTTTCTTTGGACTAGCTTATTATTTTGCCTAAAGTGTCTTTGTAAACGGCTGATTCAATTGCCACATTTTTGATTTCATTATGAAGTTTTTCATCTTTTTGAACTTTTATATAGATATAAGTACTACTGTGCCCGTATGTAAATTCTTTATCTGTTTTTTCAAAGAGAACACTTAAGTCTTTATCTTTGCTATCAGTAATGAATTTTGTTGCTAAATCAATGTTAAGATTAAGTAATTGATTTACTCGATATGATTTTACTATACCATTAATTTGATCTTTCATCTCGGCAGCTTTTGTTCCGCTTCTTTTTGAATAAGGAAAAACATGTAGTTCACTGAAACCTACTTCTTTGATAAATTCATACATTTCATTAAACATTTCATCTGTCTCAGAAGGGAAACCAACAATTACATCGGTTGTTATTGCTACTCCAGGTATCATTTTACGTAATTGTTTAATATGATCCATATATTGTTCTTTATTGTATTTTCTTTTCATTAACTTAAGTATTTCATCACTTCCACTTTGCAATGGTACATGTAGATGCTTAGCAAATACTTCATGTTTTGAAATTAAATCAATAACCTCATTTGTCAATTCACTTATTTCAATAGAAGATATTCTTAGTCTTTTCAATCCTTTTATATCTTTCAAATCATTTAGTAAGTCATAGAAACTATAATGATCTAAATCTTGCCCATAACCACCAGTATGAATCCCAGTTAAAACTATTTCATGATAGTTGTTTTCTACTAGCATCCTAGCTTCTTCTAGAATTGAATCTTTATCTCTACTTCTAACTGGTCCTCTTGCATAAGGAATAATACAATAGGTACAAAAGTTATTACAACCATCTTGTATTTTAAGAAATGCTCTTGTGCTTTCAGTAAAATTAGTAACGCTCACCTTGTCAAATTCACGATATCTAGAAACATCTGTTACATCTAGTATCCGTTGTCTTTCATTTAAGACCTTTTTAACCATGCCAAGCAGGTTCTCACGGTGTTTTGTACCGATTACTATGTCAACTCCATCAATTGAGAAAACCTCGTCTGGCGCAAGTTGAGAATAGCATCCCATGACTGCGATTACAGCTTCAGGGTTGATTTTTATTGAATGTCTAATAGCTTTTCTGCTTTTTGAAGCACCTGAGTTAGTGACAGTGCAAGTATTAATTATATAAACATCAGCGAATTCTTTATGATCAACTCTAGTGAATCCAGCTGTTTTGAATAATTCCCATATGCTTTCAGTCTCGTATGTATTTACTTTACATCCTAATGTATAAAACGCTATTTTCATTTTTCCACCTACTCATATTAATAATAATTTCCTTCTAAATTATAACACAAATCAAAAAAAAGATTACAAAATGTAATCTTTTTTTGTTATTTTTTTATAGCTGCTTTAAACTTGTCCCAAATACTTGAATCAGTTGTTAGGTCTGTTTTAGAAAGTTCACCAAACAATTTAGTTTGTTGTCTAGAAAGTTTTTTTGGAGTTACGACATTAATAATTACATGTTCGTCTCCATTTCTTTTAGATCTAACATTTGGTGCTCCTTTACCTCTTAAACGGAAAGTAGTTTTACTTTGCGTTCCGGCAGGTACTTTTAATTTAACTTCTCCATAAGGAGTTGGTATTTTAACAGTATCACCCATTGCTGCTTGAACAAATGTAATAGGAACTTCGATAATTAAATCATCATTGTGTCTTTCATATAAAGGATGTTTTCTAACATTAAATAGAATGTATAAATCACCTGATGGACCACCATTTTGACCTTTGTTACCATAACCTTCAAGTCTAATTTGTTGTCCACTATCAATTCCAACTGGAACTTTAACTTCAATTTCCTTGTTGTGTGATTCAATACCTTCACCATTACAAGTGGCGCATTTTCTAGTTACTTCTTTACCTGTACCATTACAAAGTGGACATGTAGTTTGTGTTCTGGTAGTACCAAATAATGATTGTTGTTGAACTATTACAGTACCTTTACCATGACATTTACTACAAGTTTTAACATCTTTTTTCGAATAAGCCCCTGTTCCATGACAAGTATGACATTCATCATGAACTGTTACTTTTATATGTTTTTTTGCTCCAAAAATTGATTCTTCAAAAGCGATATTCATTCTCTTTTGAATATCTTGACCTTTTCTTGCTCTATTTGATGTTCTTGGAGATCCTCCTCCACCAAAAAAGCTTGAGAAGATATCGTTTATATCAAAATCAAAACCAGAAGAATTGAATCCTTGTCCATTATTTGCTTGATGACCAAAACGGTCATATTGACCTTTTTTCGAAGAGTCACTTAGAACCTCGTAAGCTTCTTGAACTTCCTTAAATTTGGCTTCAGCATTGTCTTCAGATGAAACATCAGGATGATATTTTTTTGCAAGTGTACGATAAGCTTTCTTCACATCTGCTTCATTTGCACTCTTATCAATTCCTAATACTTCATAGTAATCTCTTTTACTCATAATTCCACCTCATATTATAACGATATGAAGCAGGTAACCCTGCTTCATATATTATTTAATTTAAACTTCTTCGTATTCTGCATCAACGATTGTTTCATCATCGTCTTTGCTTTCTTCTTCTGTTGTATCTGCTCCATTTGCATTTTGTGCAGCTTCTTGTGCTTTTTGTGCTTGCTCATATGCTTTGGTAGCTAAGGCTTGAGCTAAAGTATTTAGTTCTTCTTTTTTAGCTTTAATTTCTTCTAAGTCTGTTCCTTTTAATGCTTCTTTAAGTTCATCACTTTTTGCTTCTGCATCTTTTTTCTCATCTTCACTTACGCTTTCACCTAAATCAGTGATTGCTTTAGAAGTTGCAAAGATTAATTGATCTGCTTCATTTCTAAGGTCTGCTTCTTCTTTTAATAGTTTATCTGCATCAGCATTTTCTTCAGCATCATGAACCATTTTCTCAATATCAGAATCTGATAATCCAGAGTCATTTTGGATAGTGATGCTTTGTGATTTACCTGTTCCTAGATCTTTCGCTTTAACATTAACAATACCATTCGCATCAATATCAAATGATACTTCTATTTGAGGAATTCCACGTGGTGCTGGTGGGATATCCGTTAATTGGAATCGTCCAAGTGTTTTGTTTTGGTTTGCCATAGGTCTTTCACCTTGTAATACATGTAAGTCTACAGCTGGTTGATTTGCTGCTGCTGTTGAGAATATTTGTGATTTTGATGTTGGAATAGTTGTATTTCTTTCAATTAACTTAGTAAATACACTACCTAGTGTTTCAATTCCTAGTGATAATGGTGTAACGTCAAGTAATAATACATCTTTAACATCACCAGATAATACTCCACCTTGAATTGCAGCACCCATTGCTACTACTTCATCAGGGTTCACTGTTTTATTAGGTTCTTTTCCAAGTTCTTTTTTAATAGCATCTTGTACGGCAGGGATTCTAATTGAACCACCTACTAATAAGATTTGGTGTATATCATTTTTAGTCATGCTTGCATCTTTTAATGCTCTTCTTACTGGTCCCATTGTATTTTCAACTAGGTCTGCAGTAAGTTCATTGAATTTAGCACGAGTTAATGTTTGTTCTAAATGGACAGGTCCACTTGGTCCAACACTAATAAATGGTAATGAGATTTGAGTTGAAGTAATTCCACTTAAATCTTTTTTAGCTTTTTCAGCTGAGTCTTTTAAACGTTGCATTGCCATTTTATCTTTTGATAAATCGACAGCAGTTTCTTTTTTAAATTCAGTTACTAGGTAATCGATGATTTTTTGATCAAAATCATCTCCACCAAGACGGTTATTACCAGCAGTTGAGATTACTTCAAAAGTACCATCTGCAAGTTCTAATATAGAAACATCAAATGTTCCTCCACCAAGGTCATAAACTAATACTGTTTGTGTTTTATCTTTTTTATCAATTCCATAGGCAAGTGCTGCTGCAGTTGGTTCGTTGATAATACGTTTAACTTCAAGTCCTGCAATTTTACCTGCATCTTTTGTGGCTTGTCTTTCAGCATCATTGAAGTATGCTGGAACAGTAATTACTGCTTCAGTTACTTTGTGTCCCAAGTACTCTTCAGCTGTTTTCTTCAAGTTTTGAAGAATCATTGCTGAAATTTCTTGAGGTGTATATTCTTTTTTATTTACTTTTACCTTATAGCTTGTTCCCATTTTTCTTTTAATTGATGATACAGTGTCAGGATTTGTAATAACTTGTCTTTTTGCTACTTCCCCAACTTGGATTTCTCCATTTTTAAATGCTACTACTGATGGTGTAGTTCTTACACCTTCTGCATTAGCGATTACTTTTGCTTCTCCTGCTTCCATTATGGCAACGCAAGAGTTTGTTGTTCCTAAATCGATTCCTATTATTTTACCCATTATAAATCACTCCTTATTATTCGCTTATCTTAACGATAGCGGGTCTTATTAGTCTATCTTTAAACATATATCCTTTTTGTAATACTTCAAGTACTACATTTGCTTCTACATCTTCTACTTTTTCAGTTATTATTGCTTGTTGGTAATTTGGATCATATTCTTCATTTAAGGCATCTACAATGCTAACGCCTTCATCTTCTAAAGCTTTATTTAATTGATCTTGGATCATTTTAAATCCTTGGAATATCTTTTCACTTTCATCATTTGTTACTTTATGTTTTAATGCTATTTCGTAATTATCTAGCGGAGTAAGTAAGCTTCTACAAATACTCATTGCTGCATATTTTCTTTCAACAACGCGTTCTTTTTCAAGACGCTTTTTAGTGTTTTCTAGATCTGCTTTTTCTTTTAATAAGGTATTTTTTAGTTCTTTAATTTTATCTTCTAGCTCTAAAATAATTTCTTCTGGTGTTTTTTCTTTAACAGCGTCAATTATTTCTTCAGCAACCTCATCAATTATTTCTGTTTCTTCAGCCACTTCTTCAGCAGCTTTTTTCTTCTTAGCCATATTATTACTCCTTATATAATTTTGACATATGTTTTGCCAAATATTTTATTAATGGTATTACTTTTTGATATTCCATTCTTGTCGGTCCAACTACTGCGATTGTGCCTGATTCAGAATCACCAAATCCATAAGGAACAGTAATTACTGTACAATCTCTCATGGCACTTATTGCATTTTCTTTTCCGATTTTTACGGTTATTCCTGTTTTAGTAGTATCTTCTACTAATTTGAAAATATCATTTTTCTCAAAGAACGTAAGTAATTCCCTTAATCTAGTAACATCGTTAAATTCAGGTTGGTAAAGCATTTTGCTTTGTCCTGATAAATAATATTTACTTTGTGTAAACTTGGTAAATGCATCTAAGAAAGTTTCAATGATCGTTGAATTATAAATCAATATTTCTTTAATTCGATGTTCATTGATTTCATAATGAAGTTTCTCACTTACCTTGGCAATTGGACAATCAAATAAAATGTCATTAAAGATTTCAATTACTCTTTTCATCTCTTCAACATCTGTATTTTCAGGGATAGTAATTTGTTTGCTTTCAACATGTCCTTGATTCGTTATTAATAATAATACTGATATGTTCTCATAAAGAGGTACTAACTCTATTTTCTTTACACGAGATCCATAGGCATTTGGTCCAAGCGCTATAGTTGTATAATTAGTCAATTGACTTAACAAGTTCATTGCTTGTTTAATAGCTTCATCTCTTTTGATGTCTTTATTGCTAAATAATTCATCAATTACGTTGAAGCTTGCTGAATAGTTATCATTGTCTGCGAGTAACTTTTCAATATAATAGTGATATCCTTTATCACTAGGTACTCTTCCACTTGATGCATGAGTTTTCTCTAGGTAACCTAATTCTTCTAACTCAGCCATTTCATTTCTGATTGTAGCTGATGAAACATTAAGCGACTCTGAAAGCAACTTCGACCCAATAGGATCAGCTGTTTTAACATACTCTTCAACTATTAATTTGAGGACTAATTCTTGTCTCTTTGAAAGCATAAATTCACCTCTTTTAGCACTCTATGATTTCGACTGCTAAGAACATTATACACTATCTTTTTAGCAGTGTCAAGTGTTGAGTGCCAAAAATTAACATACAAAATAAAAACGGCTATTCAAAGCCGTTATACTCTTATAAATGGATTGTCACGTTTCTCATTTAAGATTGTAGTAAACTGTCCATGACCAGGATAAACAATAGTGTTATCTCGGTTTGTCTTTATTATTTTAGCAACACTTCTTTGAATTTCAACACCATTTGAAGTTGGTAAATCTGTTCTACCTATACTTCCTTTAAATAATGTGTCTCCACTAAACAAAAAGTTTTTATATTTATAACATACTCCACCTCTGGTATGTCCTGGAGTATGAGTTATCTTTATTTGTTCTCTACCTAGAGTAAAAATGCTTTCTTCAGTGAATGTTTGAACCATCTCTTTTTTAGTTACAAGGAATCTATTATATGTTAACCCTGAAAGATTTAAATTTGGATCAAATAAGAAGTCTCTTTCAAGTTCATGAATATGAACAGGACAATTAAACTCCTTGATTAGCTTGTTAACTCCAACAATATGGTCAAAATGACCATGTGTGAGCAAGATACCCAATACTTTGAAGTTTGATTCTAAAACATACTTAACGGTATCTCGGTAGTTAGTTCCTGGATCAATAATATATGCTTCTAGCTTCTCATTTATTATATAAGTGTTTTCAGTAAAATCATTTAATATTGTTTTAATCATAAATCACCAATGATGCCGCACCATAAATACCTGCGTCATTTCCTAAAGATGCTAAAGCTATTATTGTATCTTTTACAGGAATATAGTGAAACTCATCAAAATGAGCTTTTATTTTATCTATGAAGAATTTTCCTGCTTTAGAAACTCCTCCACCAATAAGAATAATATTCGGATTAGTCGTAACACTTATAACATGACAGGCATAACTGAGGTGATAGCTTATTTTATCAACAACCGCTAGACAAAGAGCATCTCCTTCTTTTGCGTGATCAAAGATCTTTTTAACAGAAACACCAGTCATTCCTCTTAACTTTGAAGGAATATCTGTATCATTCATCATTTCAGCAAAGACATTTTTAATTCCAGTAGCACTCGCTACTGTTTCAAAACATCCTTTCCCTCCACACTTACAGGGAATACCATTTTCATGAATCACTCTTAGATGTCCAAGTTCTCCAGCAGCTCCATCAGCTCCAGAGAATACCATTCCATTTACAACAAGCCCACAACCAATTCCAGTTCCTATTGTAATCATAGCACTATTTTTATAACCTACTGCAGCACCTTTCCATGTTTCTCCTAGGACAGCTACATTAGCATCGTTTTCAATATAGATATTATCATTTCCAGTTAATATGGCAAATTCAGCTTTTAAATCAAAATTCTTCCAACCTAAATTTACACATTCAACAATTACACCTGAAACCACAGGTCCGGGAACTCCGAATCCATATCCTATAATATCTTTAAAAGGAATTTTTTGTTTCAAAATTGCATTGTAAATATCACCAATTATATACTTACCATTTTTTTCTTTATTAGTAGAAATTTCCCATTTTTTTAGAACTTTTCCAGCACTGCTGAAAAGACCTATTTTTACAGTTGTTCCTCCAACATCAATTCCATAAATATATTTTCCCATATAACCATCCTTAACTAAAAAAAACTTCCTTAATATTAGAAGTTTTTTTGTTATTTTTTCTCTTTGTGTAGTGTTTGTTTTCTACATTTTGGACAAAATTTATTAGTTTCGATACGTCCTGGATGAAGCTTCTTATTTTTAGCAGTACGATAGTTTTCACTTTTGCACTCTGTACATCTTAATGTCAACTGTGTTCTCATCTTTAATACCTCCTACTTTAACTCTATAATAATATATCACTCTTTTTTATAAAATGCAATAGATATCTATATTTTTTTGCTTGTTTAAGGTATACTTAAAGCGGTGATAATATGAATAGACGAGAACAAGTAAAAAAGATAAAAGTAAAGAATTTGGTTATTGGTGGAAGTAATGAAGTTATAATTCAATCTATGAATACCACAAAGACCAAAAATATTAGTGAAACTGTTAATCAAATTAACACTCTTGCCACAGCAGGAAGTGCAATAGTTAGATTAGCTATATTGGACATGGAAGATGCCATGGCAATTAAAGAAATCAAAAAGCAAGTCACAGTTCCTCTGGTCGCAGATATCCATTTTGATTATCGGCTAGCAATAGTATGCGCAGATAACGGGATAGATAAAATAAGAATTAACCCCGGGAACATCGGCGATAAAGAGAGAATTAAAGCTGTAGTAGACAAATGTAAAGAAAAAAACATTCCAATTAGAATAGGTATAAATGGTGGTTCTTTAGAGAAACACATTATTGAAGAATATGGAGTTACTGCTAAAGGTATGCTAGAATCAGCAAAATATCATGTTAAACTACTTGAAGATTTAGATTTTTATGATATTATCTTATCTCTTAAGTCTAGTGATATTAAAAAGAGTGTTGAAGCATACAGAATGGCTTCAAAAGAGTTTAATTACCCGTTGCACCTAGGTATTACTGAAGCAGGTACAAAGTTCGGTGGAACTATTAAAAGCTCAATAGGACTAGGAATACTCTTATATGAAGGAATTGGTAGTACCATAAGAGTTAGTTTATCTACTGATCCTATTGAAGAAATAAAAGTCGCTAAAGAAATACTTAGTGCTCTTGGATTATATAAGAAACCAAAATTAATCAGTTGTCCTACCTGCGGAAGACTACAATACAATATGTTTGATTTAGTAGATAA
>CAYVZR010000002.1:0-84398 GCA_964456195.1 uncultured Candidatus Izemoplasmatales bacterium
TTATCATTTAGAGATGATGTTATAGAAATTACATATAAAAACAAGAAAACAAAAATAAATTATATTGACGTGTCTTATATAAGACTAGCAATCATATTTTAGGAGGATAAAAAAATGATTAGTAAAGATTTCTTTAAAGCGCTTGAATTAATCGCTATAGACAGAGGATTAGAAAAAGAAAAGATTTTAGATATCATGGGACGTGGAATATTAAATGCTTATAAAAAAGTACATAATACTTCTGAAAATGCACGTATTGAATTCAATGATGAAAAGAATGAAATACTTTTATCAGCTGAATATACAGTTGTAGCTGAAAACCCTACCCCAGGAGAGATACTATTATCAGTTGCTAAGAAGAGAAGAAAATCCGCTAAAATTGGTGATGTAATCACAATAAAAGAAAAGATAAAAGACTTCGGTAGAATCGCTGCTTCATCTGCTAAACAAATTTTAACTCAAGGGTTAAAACAACTTGAAAGAGAAAAAGCATATGAAACATTCAAAGAAAAAGAAAATGAAATGATTACTACTGAAATCATTGCATTAAATAGAGAATTTGTTACTCTAGACTTAGGACAAACTCTTGAAACTAGTTTACCAAGAAAAGAACTTCTTAAAAGTGATGATTCACGTGTTGGTTCACGTTTGAAAGTTTATATAACAAAAGTTGAAATGACAACTAAAGGACCAAAAGTATTTGTTTCAAGAACTGATAAAAACTTAGTTAAGAGACTTATTGAACAAGTATGTCCTGAAATAAATGATGGAACTGTTGAAATCATGGGTATCGCAAGAGATCCAGGAGATAGATCAAAAGTTGCAGTTTACTCACATGATGAAAATGTTGATCCAGTTGGATCAGTTGTTGGATATAAAGGTTCTAGAATTAATGAAGTACTTGAAGCACTTCAAGGAGAAAGAATTGATATCTATCGTTGGTCTGCTAAGCCTGTTGAGTTAATCGCAAGTGCAATGGAACCAGCAAGAATAGTAGCAATTAATCCTGATAAGAAGAAAAAACAAGCCCTCGTTATTGTTAAAGATAAAGATCTAACTGCTGCGATTGGTGTAAGAGGACAAAACGCAAAACTTGCAGCACAATCAAGTGGTTGGAAAATCGAAATAAAATCAATTACTCAAGCTAAAGAAGAAGGTATTAAATACCGTAGGTTAGATAGTGAAACAACATAAAATTCCATTAAGAAAATGTGTTATTACTAATGAACAACTTCCAAAAAGAGAATTGATTAGAGTAGTGAAAAACAAAGAAGGACTTGTTAGTGTTGATTTAACCGGAAAAGTTAATGGACGAGGAGCTTATCTAAAAAGAGATAAAAAAGTAATTTTAAAAGCTATTAAAACTAAAAAATTAGATCGTCATTTAGAAGCGAAAATTCCAAAAGAAGTATATAATGAATTGTTAGGTTTGTTTGATAATGAATAAACAATTAATATTAAATTTATTAGGACTTGCTACTAGAGCTAGAAAAACAGTTATAGGCGAAGAATTTGTTTTAAAAGGATTATCTAATAATCAGCATAATATTGTCTTTTTGGCAAGCGATGCTGGTGATAATATAAAAAGAAAAATATTAAGGAAAACTGAGGATAATAATGCATTACTTATCAATTTCTTTACATCTTTAGAGCTATCTAAAGCAATAGGGAAAGATAATCGAATGGCAGTATTGATCTCAGATAAGGGATTTATAGATAAATTCAAAGAATATATGAATTCCTAGAGAAAGAGGTGGTTTTTGATGGCTAAGAAAAACATCAAAAAAACTAAACAAGAAGATACAAGAGTAACAAACATTCCTCAAGAAAAAGTAATCAAAAATGATGGGGTTTTATATTATGTAACAGATATGTCTGTTGCTGATGTTGCGAGTGGAATGAACCTAAGTCCATCAGATGTTATTAAGAAATTAATGGGTCTTGGAATTATGGCAGCACAAACTCAAAGTGTCGATCGTGAAACGATTGAAATTATTGCTTTGGACTTCGGATACACATTAGAAGACCAAGCTAAAACAGACTTAACAAGATTTGAGGAAATGGATATTGTTGATTTAGAAGAGGACTTAGTCGAAAGACCTCCGATTGTTACAATTATGGGACATGTAGACCATGGTAAAACTACTTTATTAGATACTATCAGAAACTCAAGAGTTACTGAAAGTGAAGCAGGTGGGATTACTCAACATATTGGTGCATATCAAGTTAAAAAGAATGGTAAACTTATTACCTTCATTGATACTCCAGGGCATGCAGCTTTTACTGAAATGCGTGCACGTGGAGCAAAAGTTACAGATATAACAATTTTAGTTGTTGCTGCAGATGACGGTGTAATGCCTCAAACAAGAGAAGCAATAGACCATGCAAAAGCTGCAAATGTACCTATTATTGTTGCTATTAATAAAATTGACATGGAAGGATCTAATCCTGAAAGAGTTAAACAAGAACTTACAGAATTTGGACTTGTACCTGAAGAATGGGGAGGGGACACAATATTTTGTGAAGTGTCTGCTTTAAAAGCTGTCGGAATTGAGAACTTACTTGAAATGATTCAACTTCAAGCTGAAATAAATGAATATAAGGCAAATCCTAATAGACTTGCATCTGGAACTGTAATAGAATCAAAACTTGATAAAGGAAAAGGACCTGTTGCAACATTACTTGTTGCTAATGGTACTTTGAAAATAGGAGATGTACTTGTTGCAGGAAATACATTTGGTAAAGTAAGAGCAATAGTTGATGATCTAAATGTTAGATTACAAAATGTTCTTCCAAGTAAAGCTGCAGAAGTTACTGGATTAAATGATGTTCCTCAAGCTGGAGATTCATTTATGGTATTTAAAGATGAGAGACAAGCAAGACTTATCTCAGAAGAAAGAGCTCATCGTTCTTGGGAAGAAGAAAGAGGAGTAGGAAAAACAGTTTCACTTGATGATTTATTCAATCAAATGAGTGAAGGTGAACTTAAAGAATTAAGAATTATTGTCAAAGGTGATACACATGGTTCAATTGAAGCATTGAAAGCATCTTTAGAAAAAATAGATGTTGAAGGTACTAAAATTGATATCATTAGAGCAAGCGTTGGTACAATCACAGAAACTGACGTAATATTAGCTCTTGCTTCAAGAGCAATTATTATCGGATTTAATGTTAGACCTATGGCTGAAGTAAGAAACCATGCAAAGGCAAAAGGTGTTGATATTCGTTTATACAACATTATTTATAAAGCATTAGAAGAAGTTGAGCTTGCCCTTACAGGTATGCTTGATCCAGTCTTCGAAGAAGTAGTAACAGGACAAGCTGTAGTAAGAGATACTTTTAAAATTTCAAAAGTAGGTACTGTTGCAGGATGTTATGTTACTGATGGCTTAATTGGAAGAAACAGCTTAGTTCGTATATTAAGACAAGGTGTTGTAATCTATGAAGGTAAAATGATTTCTCTTAAAAGATTTAAAGATGATGCTAAAGAAGTTAAAGAAGGATATGAATGTGGAATTATGGTAGAAAAATTTAATGACATTAAAGAAAGTGACGTTATCGAAGCTTCAATTGAAAGAGAAGTAAAAAGATAGTGTCAAAACACTTAAGACTTGAATCCACTATCCAAAGAGCATTATCAGAAATTTTTATAAGAGATGTAAAAGATAAAGCAATTGGTTTCATTACTATTACTGAAGTAAGATTAACAAAAGATTTAGGATTTTTAACTGTTTACTACTCAATACTTGGACAAGATGCAAAAAGAGAAGCTGCAAAAAAAGCTATTGAAAGATCAAAAGCTTTTATTAGAACAACTCTAGCTCACAAAGTTCAAATGAGAAAAAGTCCAAAATTGATATTTAAGTTTGATGAATCCTTAGAATATGGAAATAGGATTAATGAAGGATTATCAAAAGTAATGCCAAAAGATTAAAAATAAAGCCAGTGAATTTAATCACTGGCTTTTTTTATTTTCGTTTTTCTTGTTCTTCTATGGTAAATCATATAGTAAACACTTGGAACTAAGAAGATTGTGAGTATTGTACTTGTAACCATTCCGCCCATAAATGAGATGGCTAATGGTTTGAAGAAGTTACCACCTGTTAGAAGTAAAGGTATTAGTCCTAAAATTGTTGTAAGACTTGTTAATATAATAGGTCTAAATCTTAGATAAACTGCATCAATACAGGCTTGCTTAACATCGCTACCATTGTGATGATTTCTACTTATATACTCTACAAGTAAGATACCGGTGTTCACTGTTACCCCTATTAAACTTACCATCCCAACTAAACTCGTAGCTGTAATTGGACTGTTAAATATGATTAGGAATAGGAAACTTCCTGAAAAACTTAGAGGGATTGTTAAATATACAATCAGTGGTTTAATAAAGTTATTAAATTGTATAAACATTATTATGTATATTAGAACCATAGCAATAATACTAGCTCTAATTAAATCACCACTTATTTCTTCAAACATTTCATTTTCTCCACCATACTTTACATTGACATCTCCCAAAGTATAACCAGACACCACTTCTTTTACATCTTTTTCTAATTCTTTTAAGTCTGAATCATCAGTGAAATATAAATCAATATAGCTTAGTCCTGAATTGTCGAGTCTATTAATGATGCTATAATCAATTGTTGATTCAATAGATATGAATGTGTCCAAGGTAAATGAATTGTCGAGGGTTTCTGAATAAATGTTTAATGATAGTAAATCTTCAACCAAAGTAACATCACTATTCAGGCTTACATTTATTTCTTCATTATTTAGATTGAAGATGTTTAAATCGAATCCATTTAAGTTAATAGCAATCAATCCGTCAATCTGAGCTTTGGTGAGAAAATGATTGCTTATCTCAGTAAAATCATATGTGATTACATATTTTGTGGATTTAATATTTTGAGTTAAACTATAGCTCTTAACGTTATCTAATTGCATAATATCTGTGAATATATCGTTGCTTAAATCATCAAGTTGTTGTGAGTCGTCACTGCTCAATGTTACCCTTACAGGTGCAATTGGAGGGCTTAACTCTAAAACATTAACATTAATTTTTACATCTGTGAAACTTGAAAGATCTTGTTCTAGGCTTTTTTTGTATTCTAACAAGTCTTTTTCATTGTAATCTAGGTTAATATATATTCTCCCAATGTGACTTCTTTCATTTATTAAGTTTGCACTAAAATGAAAGTCTGGAAGATTACCCCCGATACTTGTTGAGTAATTTAAAACATGAATATTATATTTAAATTCTTCTTGAATTTCTTCTCCAACTAATCTAGTTGATTCTAAATCTCCTAATACTTCATTTTCAAAGTCAATATATAGAACTGCTCTTTCATCATTAGGATATAAATCAAGAGGTTGATTTTCAAATGCAAAATAAACACTTCCTACAAGTAATAGTATACTAACTGTAATCCAAACTAATGGGAATTTGACTGTGAATCCTATCATTTTCTTTATATTTTTTTCATGGACTGATATTTTATTTATTTTATCCTTTTTCTTTTCCTTTAAGAAAATAGTAGCTAGAACCGGGCTTAACATCATACTCACTATGTAACTTAGCACAATAGCGATTATTACAGTAAGAGGTAAGCTACTCACTATTTCTCCTAAGAAGCCAGGAAGCATCACTAAAACGATGAATGCTGCTATTGTGGTAAGTGTTGAGCTTAACACTGGAGCAAAATTATCATGTATTGCTTTTTTAGCACTATCTATTCTGTTTATACCTTTATCTATGTTTACTTTTATCCCTTCAGTAATAACAATTGAATTGTCAACCAGAATACCGATTGCGATGATCAATCCAACAATGGTTAATTTATGAAGTTCAAATTTACTTAGATAGAGAATTGCAATTGTAGCGAATATTATTACCGGTATTGTAATAATAATTAAAATACTATTTCTGAAACCTATTCCAATTAGAACGATTATCATTACTACTACTACACAAATTAATAAACTAATGAAGACGTTATTTATTTGTGCATTTACATAGTCTGGTAGAAATAGCATTTCGCTGATTTGTAATTCAGCATTGTCTTCATTTTCTAGAAATGCATTTTTTGAGTCTAATACTTCATCTCCCATTTTTGTAAAATCGATATCATTTTTGAAATACAAACTTAAGAAAATTGTTTTATCTTCATTATATTCATATATTTTTGAACTCGTATTTTGAAGTTCTATAGTAGAAATGTCTCCAAGAGTTACTAGGGGGCTTAATCCTGGGATAAGAGGAATAATAATCATGTTCTCAAGAGTATCTAAGTCCTCAATATCAATATTCCCAGAGATACTAATACTTCCGTAAATAGTACTAATACCTCCCAGAGGAATATCTAATGAATTTGCATATAAAATTTGATAGATTTTGTACATATCAAGACCATATGCATCCATGGCTGCAGTATCTAAGGTTATAACAACCTCGTTTCCAAAGACACTATCTATTTTTACACTATTGATTTCATCAATAAGTAATAATTCATTTCTGTACGATTCTCCATAGTTTATCAATTCTTCTTCTGACAAAGTGCTGGAGTGAACAGCGAAAATTACATGAGGATCATCAAAACTTGATGAATAAGATATTTCAGTTATACTTTTACTCAAAGACAGTTCATTAACTTTCTCATATATATCAAAAGAAAGCTTATCTGGGTCGTCAGCACTATACTGGTACATCGTTAAAATTACAGCATAGTTATCATAAATTGTGCTCTTAACAGAATCTACATCGCTGAAAGTCATAATTAACTTTTCAATATCATCAACAATTGTATCTTCAATATCACTAGCACTTACACTCGGTGCTACTATTGTTAAAACCATGTAAGGTGTATCTATTTCTGGCATTTCTTGTTTTGGTATTACAAAATAACTATATATTCCGAACCCGAAAATGAGTGCGAATAAAAGTATAACCAGTTTTCTTCTATTAAACATCATGTTAATTAGCTTTTTCATACATAAGACTCCTTTATAAACAAACATACAATTATGTTACATTTGTTTCATATCTATACTTATGTTATAATATATTTGACTTGAAATCAATCAAATATATTACTATGAGACAAGGAGGTATTATATGTATCAAATTGAGAAACTAGACATGCGAGTTAAGTACACTAGAGAGTGGACTTTTGAAGCGTTGAGTAGATTGTTAGAAGTGAAAGCCTATGAAAATATCAAGATTTCTGAGATTATAATAAAGGCTGGAATATCAAGAGCGACATTTTATCGAAATTTCAGTACTAAAGATGATATTGTGAAACTAAAAGTTAAAATGTTTTTCGAAGATTTTTTCACATCTCTTCAGGATTATTTTCAGAAAGATGTGGCAAACGGAGAAATAATACTAGTACAACAGTTTTTTAAAAGAATTGACGAGGAAGAAAAATTAGTTAATGTGGTAATAAAAACTAAACTTGAATATTTAATGGTTGCAGGTATACTAGAAATAATAAACCATAGAAGAGAACAATTCTATTCTCTGATTAAATCGGATAAAAAAACAGAAGCTTATACTATAGAGATTACAGCTTCTTCTGCTTGGACTCTATTATCTAGATGGCACCGAAGTGGTAAAGAAGAATCTTCAAAAGAATTGTCAAATATCTTTTCTTCTGCTTTTAAAAGTGTGTACATAGCGCTATTTGGAGATCTAAACGAATTAATTAAATAGGTGATAATATGCTAAAAGATAAAATTAAAACGGTTCCTAATCTACCTGGATCGTATCAATTTAAAAATGAAGATGGAGTTATCATATATGTTGGTAAAGCCAAAAATTTAAGGAAGCGAATAGCTTCTTATTTTACAGGAAGTCATGATGAGAAAACTAGCAGACTAGTATTGAACATTGTAGATTTTGAATATATTGTTACTCATACAGAATTAGATGCTTTGTTGTTAGAACTTAACCTAATCAAAAAATTCAATCCAAGATACAATATTATGCTTACTGATGATAAAACATATCCATATATAGAAATAACAAATGAAAAAAATCCAAAATTAATTGTAACAAGAAATATTTCAAAAAAATCGAAAAACTTCTTTGGGCCATATCCTAATGTAGGGGCTGCTAGGGAGACGGTTAAGCTACTTAATAATATTTATCCATTAAGAAAATGTGTAAAGCTACCAAAACAAGAATGCTTATATTATCATATGGGACAATGTCTTGCTCCATGTATAAAAGAGATATCAAAAGCTGAATATGAGGAAATAATAATTAGTATAAGAAAGTTCCTTAAGGGTGATATCAAAGATGTAATTAATAATCTAGAAAGAAAAATGCTTATAGCAAGTGAAAAACTTGAGTATGAAAAAGCTTTAGAATATAAAAATACAATAACTAATATTAAAACTACAACTTTTAAACAAAAAATTAATCTTAATGATTTAAAAGATAGAGATATTATTGGATATCATTTTAATGAGCATTTGATATCTATTGAGATATTCTTTATTAGGAATGGAAAGATATCAGCAAGGCATCAAGTTATGTTTGAATATTATTCTGACCCACAAAAATCTATTGAGGATTATATTGCTCAATTCTATGAAAAAAATATTGTTCCTAAAGAAATCTTTGTACCATCCGATTTAAATGTAGATACACTTGAAGATTTCCTAAAGACAAAGATATCTAAGCCTAAAAAAGGCGATAAGTTTAAACTTCTTAGTTTAGCAATTATAAATGCAAAAGAAGCCTTAATACAAAAAACGGAAATTGTCAGAAGAGAACTTGATAGAACAATTTTATCTGTTGACCGTTTAGGGGAACTTCTAGGAATTAGTTCACCTTATGTAATAGAAGCTTTTGATAATTCTAATCTGTTTGGGGAATATGCTGTGAGTAGTATGGTTGTATTTGTGAATGGAAAGTCTTCAAAAAAAGACTATCGAAAATTTAAGATAAAGTCGCTTGAGAATAAGGCTTCAGACTATCATACAATGAAAGAAGTTCTATATCGTAGATATTATAAGGTTTTAGTTGATGATTTAAGACGTCCTGAACTGATTTTGGTAGATGGAGGAAGTCAACAAGTAAATGCAGCGAAGGAGATTCTTAGTAGTCTTGAAATGAAGATCCCAATAGCTGGGTTAGTAAAGAGTAATAAGCATCAAACCGATCATTTGTTAACTGAAAATCTAGAAAAAATAACAATATCTAGAACATCAAATGTATTTCATCTACTGACAAGAATTCAAGATGAAGCGCATAGGTTCGCAGTCAATTATCATAGACAAGTTAGAAGTAAAGGCATTTTTAACTCAATTCTTGATGATATAAAAAGTGTTGGGCCAAAAACTAAAGAAAAACTACTAAATAAGTATAAATCAGTAAATTTAATCAAACTTGCATCGATTGAAGAATTAACTGATTTAGGGATATCAAAAAATGCTGCATTAAATTTAATTGAAAAGCTTAAAGAAGATTAAATCTGTGCTATAATATTATAGGTGATTATATGAAGAAAATAATAAGCGGAAGAATTTTATGTATAAATGAAGACGATAGAATAATCTCACTAAAAGTGAAAAATCAGGTGATGTTTTTTTACTTACAAAGATCTATGTTAAATAGGATTGGAAAATATTTATCAATATCAAGATTCATCCAATTTGTAATAAAAGACGAAGAAAGAATATATAAGGGAAGAAAAGTCTCAAATATTGATTATGTTCTTAAAATAATGGAAATTCGTTATCGAAAAAACATGGTTTTTTATGATATATTAAACATAAGAAGTGGGACTAAAGACCTTATTAACGGTCTAGATAATAAGATGTTTCTGGATTTAGAAATGTCAATGCATCCGTATAAACAAGATAAGAATTTTACTCAAGAAATTATACAAGTTGGGATTTATCTAGTAGATAAAAATGATAGACTAATTGAGGAATATTGCAAAATTATCAAACCAACTCTACATCCAAAGCTTACAAAAAGAACGCTAAAATTTTTAGAAATTTCGCAAGAGCAAGCCGACAATGGTATAGATTTCAAAGAATTCTATGTCTATTTTAAGCAATTGGTTGAAAAATACGTACCTGCTATCATTGTTTGGGGAAGAAATGACTTCTTAGCTTTGAGAGAATCATATAAAATTAATGGTCTTCCATCGCTTAGGAAAAGGACTAGGTACATTAATTTACTTAAATTACATAAGAATTATTTCAACTTAAAAAATGATCTAGGATTGTTTAATGCACTTAATTTGTACACAAGTGACAATGATAAACAGTTACATAATGCTTTGGAGGATGCAAAAGCTACTTCTGAAATTTTTAATGGGTTTAGGCTTGTTTTGAACAATAATCTTATTGTAAATCTAAATCAATATAAATAAAAACTTTAATCTTCAGTAAAATTATGGTATAATTTTACTGAAGATTTTTATATGAGGTGATTGGATGGCAACGTTAAAAGATATAGCAGAAAAATTAGGAGTTTCAATTACAACAGTGTCTAGAGTTTTGAATCATGATAAGACATTAAGTGTAAGTGATTCTCTAAGAAAAAAAATTCTTGATAGAGCAATTAAAATCAATTATAAGACGCCAAGGAATAGACCCAGGTTGCAAACTAAATCTAAATATAGAATAGCTATTGTTAACTGGTATAATGCAGCAGAGGAAATTGATGATCCATATTATATGCAGATTAGAAGAGGAATACAACATTTGGCTCTTAAATGTAATACAGATACAATACTTTTTTATAAGAATGAGATTAGAAGTATTGAAAGTAAATTAACTGTTATTGACGGTATTATTTGTATTGGGAAGTTTACTCCTGAGCAAGTAAAAGTGCTGCGAAGGGTATCTAAAAATATTGTCTTTGTTGATTCAAGTCCAGATGAGGACTTATACGATAGTATAGTTATTGACTTTAACCATGCGGTTAAAAGTGTTCTATCGACACTAATTTCCAAAAAATATAAAAAAATCGGATATATTGGCGGTGTTGAATATATCGGAGGCAATATTAAACTAGGTGAGAGACGAGAATTAGTGTTTAGAGACTATCTTTTCCAGAGAAATTTATTGCTACCGAAATTTATTCATGTTGGTTCTTTTACAAGCAAGTCTGGATATCTTTTGATGAAAGAAGCGCTATCAAAAATAGATAGAGCAGATGTTTATTTTTGTGCTAATGATTCTATTGCTTTAGGAGCTTTAAGAGCCATTAACGAAGTCGGATTATCTGTTCCTAAAGATATTGGAATAATAGGATTTAATGATAACCCTACATCTAGTTATACTTCTCCACCACTAACAACTGTTCATGTACATACAGAGTTTATGGGAGAACAATCTCTCCGATCATTAGTAGAGAAAATAGAAGGAAGAATTCTTCCAGTTAAGAAAATTATACCAACAAAAATTGTAATTAGGGAAACTTTAAAGTAAAATTTTACTATGAGGAGTTATAATATGAAAATTCTAAATATTGCAAAAAAACATGAAGCATTATTAGGCGATGACTTTCAAGTTTACTTCACACCAGGTAGAGTCAACTTGATTGGCGAACATGTTGATTATCAAGGAGGGTTTGTTCTTCCTGTTGGAATAAATTTGGGAACGTACGCTTTTGTTTCTAAAAGAGACGATTGTTTCTTTCATGTACTATCTGAAAACTTTTTAGGATTAGGTACAAAAATTATTACTATCGAGGAATTAGAAAATTATGAACTTGATGAGCTTGAAAAATATGAATATCAAAAAACAGAAATTTCTGAACTTTATCAATTAGATAATAAAATACTTAATGATCTTAAAAAATATAAAATCAATAGAAAAAAAAATAATGAACTTGATGGATGGACTAAATATGTAAAGGGAATGTTGAGAGCGTTTTTAAAAAATGGAGTGGATTTTTCTCATGGTCTAAATATTGTAATTTTTGGTACATTACCACATGGTTCAGGTTTGTCTTCTAGTGCATCTTTAGAAGTGCTTATTGGGACGATTTTAAATGATCAATATTCATGTAATCTTGACCCTTTCGAAATAGCTATAATATCTAAAAACGTAGAGAACAAATATGTTGGAGTAGAGTGTGGATTTATGGATCAAATAAGTGTTGCATCGAGTGTCATTAATACTGCAATGTTGTTAAATACTAATACACTTGATTATAGACATATACAGCTTAAACTAGGCGAATACTCTTTGATAATTGCTAACTCAAACAAATCTAGAAGATTAGACAATACAAAATATAATGAGAGACAAAATGAGTGTTCAATAGCTGTTTCTTCAATTAACAAGAATGGCGGAAATATTGATTATTTGTGCGACCTAAATTCTGACAACTATTTAACATATTTAAACTTTATTTCTGATGAAGTTATAAGAAAAAGAGCTAAACATGTAATTTGTGAAAATTTGAGAACTCTTGATGCTGTTGAAGCTCTTAAAGTAGATGATATTATTCTCTTTGGTGAACTTATGAACGATAGCCACAATTCTCTGCGCGACTTATACGAAGTATCATGTTTTGAACTCGACACCCTCGTAGATTCGTTCAGATTTCATGGTGCCATAGGTGCAAGAATGACAGGAGCTGGCTTTGGAGGCTGTGTTGTGAGTCTTGTAAAAACAAACAATATTCTTGATATAATTTCCAAAGTACAACAAGATTATCTTAAAATCGTGGGCTATTCTGCTGATTTTTTTCCTGTGAAAAGCAGTGATGGAACAAGAAAACTTGAAAGTGGTGATTTGTTATGAATGTATTAATAACTGGTGGTGCTGGATATATTGGGAGTCATGCAGTTAAGATGTTTATTGCTGCTGGACATAATGTAGTAGTAATTGATAATTTATCAACTGGATTCATTCATTCAGTTGATGAGAAAGCAATTTTTTATAATATTGATATTAGAGATTTTAAAAAAGTAAAAGATGTCTTAATTTCTAACGAAATAGAAATAGTAATTCACTTTGCTGCCTTTAGCCTAGTCGCACAAAGTATGGAAATTCCACTAGCATATTACAATAACAATGTTTACGGAACCATGGTTTTGTTAGATGCTATGAAGGAATCTAATGTAAAAAAAATTGTGTTTAGTAGTAGTGCTGCTGTATATGGTGAACAAAGTATTATGCCAATAACAGAAAATGCAAATGTACTTCCTACCAATGCTTATGGAGAAACCAAACTTGCAATGGAAAAAATGATGCGATGGGCCGATATTTCTCATGGCATAAAATATATATCTTTAAGATATTTTAATGTAGCTGGAGCGCACTATTCAGGGACTATTGGGGAAAACCATAATCCTGAGACTCATCTAATACCTTTGGTACTTCAGGTGCCTCAGGGAAAAAGAACTCATATAGATGTCTATGGAAATGATTACGATACATCAGATGGAACGTGTGTAAGAGACTATATACATATAGAAGATTTGATTGAAGCACACATGCTTGCTATGAAACAGCTTTTTAAAGTAAATAAAAGTAATATATATAACCTTGGAAGCGGACAAGGATTCAGTGTATTAGAAATTATTAAAGCAGCTAGAAAAATTACAAACTCAGATATTAGAATCGTGCAATCAAAAAGGCGAGATGGTGATCCCGCTAAACTTATAGCTTCGAGTGAAAAAGCAGAAAAAGAATTGGGTTGGGTAAGAAAATTTAATGATATTTCTTCAATTATTTCATCAGCATGGAAGTATCATCAATTCCATAAGGAGGGTTATAGTAATGAAGATAAATAGAGATATTAAGCTGCTCTGTGAGTATGCTCTAAACGAGAAACTCATAAATGAGACAGATTACGATTATGTACTGAATAAATTGACCAACTTACTTCAAATTAAAGATATTAAGAGTGTAGAAATAGACAACATAGACGTAAAAGAACTTTCTATTCTTCTAGACCCAATATTGGACTATGCCTATGAAATAGGAGCATTTACTCCTAATACAATTTCTCAACGAGACTTGTTTGAAGCAAAGGTAATGGATATATTTATACCAAGACCTTCAACTATAAACTATATATTTAATCAAAAATTGAAAGATAATCCTGTAAAAGCAACTGACTATTTTTACACATTATCTCAAAAGAGTAACTATATAAAAACTTCAAGAACTTCAAAGAATGTTAAGTGGAAATCTGAGACTCCATATGGTACTTTTGATATTACAATTAATCTAAGCAAACCTGAAAAAGATCCGAGAGATATTATCAATCAAAGTGGTAAAAAGAGTTCTTCATACCCTAAATGCCTGTTATGCAAAGAACAGGTAGGATTTTATGGTGATCAAAACAAACCTGGTAGAACTAATCATAGGATTATTTCTATGAAACTGAATAACGAAGATTTCTATCTTCAGTATTCACCTTATGTTTACTATAATGAACACTCTATTGTGTTAAAAAGAGATCATGTACCTATGAATGTCACAGTTGATACTTTTAAAAGGTTATTTGATTTTATTGATATACTTCCTCACTATTTCTTAGGCTCAAATGCTGGATTGCCAATTGTTGGTGGTTCAATATTAAGCCATGAACATTATCAAGGTGGGAGATATAAGTTCCCAATTGAGTCTGCAAAGGTACTCAAAAAGTATGTAATTAAAGATGTAGTATTGAAACAATTATATTGGCCACTCAGTGTTGTAAGATTAGAATCTAGCAATCGAGAATCTCTTATAAAAACTGCCGATAAGTTATATAAATTCTGGGAGAAATACAATGATTCTGATGCAGGTATTGTATCATTTACTGACAAACCTCATAATGCAATAACGCCGATAGCTAGAAAAAAAGGCGATATATATATACTTGATATTGCTCTAAGAAATAACTTAACAAGTGATTTATTTCCATTAGGAATATTCCACCCTCATCCTAAAAACCATCATATTAAGAAAGAAAATATAGGGCTAATAGAAGTGATGGGATTAGCTATATTACCTTCTAGATTGGTTGAAGAACTTGCTGAAATAAAACAAGCACTACTTGAAAATAGTGATTTACCTATCAAATACAATATCCATAATGACTGGTTAAAGAGTCTTAAAAAAACGTATAGCGGTGAAGAAATTGATGCATTTATTAACGAACAAGTTGCTCTTAAATTTGTACAATGTATTGAGGATTCTGGTGTATTTAAACAAACTAAAGAAGGTACAAAGCAATTCGATAAATTCATTGGAGGTCTGATTAGTGTACTCGATTAATAAACAATATGTAGACAACAATGAATATACTTTTATAGATATTGAGCAACAGAATATTAGAGTTAAATTTATGGATTATGGAGCTACCATAATGAATATAGTTGTACCTGATGTCAATGGAAAAATGGAGACAGTAGTTATGGCCTATGACTCTCTAAAGTCTTACATTAATAATGATATGTATTTAAATGCAATTATTGGACCGACAAGCGGAAGGATTGCTGATGGTAAATTTAAAATCGATAATACAGACTATGAATTGGATACAAATGCTGAAGGCACAGAAAACTTGCATGGTGGAAAAGAAAGCTTTGCATTTAAATTTTTTAGTTATGAAATTGAAGATAATTCAGAATATACAAAAGTAATTTTTACCATTAAAAAAAGTAAAGAAAATTCAAATTATCCTGGTAATCAAACTGTAAAGATAATATATACAGTGAGAGAAGAAGAACTTCAAATTGAGTTCACTGCATCGACAGATGAAGATGCTCTAATGAATTTAACAAATCATGCATATTTCAATCTCTCAGGAGATATGAAATATGATATTTTAGATCACGAATTATACGTAGATTCTGAACAACATCTTGATTTGAATGAGTTTCACATTCCCTCTAAAGTAGCTCAAAATAAAAATACAATATTTGACTTTTCATCATTCAAAAAGATAAAAAACAATTTTCCAAGCAATGTTTACAGTCTGATTTCTAAAGGAATTGACGAACCCTTCTTGTTAACTCATAAATCGTTTGACCACTTGAAAATCCATCTAAAGGACAGCATTTCAGGAAGAGAGCTAAAAGTATATACAAATTACCCTTGTGCAGTTATCTATACTCATAATTTCCCAAACGAGTTAGAGCTGTTATTTAAGGCACCAAATAAAAGACATATGGGTATTTGTTTTGAAACACAATTAGTACCTAATGGAATAAATCTTGAAGGATTTGATAAAGGAATATTAAGAAAAAACAATTTGTACAATTATAAAACGTTATTTAAATTTGTTGTCGGGGAGGATTTGAAATGTTAAATTATTTTGAAGATGAAAAAGTATTTTACTTAAACACTGTGAACTCAACATACATTTTCATGGTCAATGAAGAATCCCATTTAGAACATATATATTATGGTGGTAACATAAAGAGAGTAAAGGATATCAATAATATTAGATTAAAGTATGAATTCGAGCTTGGAAGTACAACTTCATATAGCGCTAAGAATAAGGGTTATTCGTTAAATCATACTCTCTTAGAGGTATCTAATTTTGGAAAAGGTGACTACAGAGAGCCAACTACACATATTGAATTAGATACTGCTCATAGAACATTAGATTTTAAATACCAGAGTCATAATATAATTAAGAAACGAAAAATAGAGGGACTTCCTGAGACGAAAAAAGAAGAGACTCTAGAAATAATTTTGAAAGACGAAATTGAAAATGTTATCTTAAAACTATTTTATTCAGTTTTTCCAGATGAAGATGTAATCGTTAGAAGTCAAGAAATTATAAATGAAAGTTCAGGAGAAATCATTCTGGATAAAGCATTAAGTTTTAATTTAGATTTTTTAAATAAAGATTATATTTTAAGCAAACTTGATGGGGCTTGGATTAGGGAAAGACACATCACGGATTATAAGCTTACAAATGGAATTTTAAGATTTGACTCCAAGAAAGGTACGTCTTCGAGTGACCACAACCCATTTTTTGTGTTAAAGAAAAGCAATACAAACGAGGATTTTGGAGATGCATTTGGTTTTGCTTTAGTATATTCAGGCAATTTTGAAGCAAACATAGAAGTGTCACCTCATAACTTACTCAGAATTAACATGGGTGTAAATAGTTTTGATTTTCGATATAGATTGGGAGTAAGTGAAAATTTTGTTACTCCAGAAGTTATTATGTCATATTCAAATAAAGGATTAAATAAGCTGAGCAATAATTTTCATGATTTGATAAATGAATATATAATTAATGATAATCACAAGCATAAAGAAAGACCAATTTTGATAAATAATTGGGAAGCAACATATTTTGATTTCAACCAAAAAAAGTTATTAGCCATCGCCAAAAAAGCTAAAAAACTAGGTATCGAATTATTCTGTTTAGATGACGGATGGTTCGGGAAGAGGAATGATGATTTTTCTTCACTTGGTGACTGGTATTATAATAAAAAGAAATTACCTAGAGGAGTAAAAGGAATCTGTGATAAAGTAAATAAATTAGGATTAGATTTTGGAATTTGGGTTGAACCAGAGATGGTCAATGAGGATAGTGATCTATTCAGAGAACATCCAAACTGGTCAGTAAAAATCCCAGGAACGGCTCCAAGTCTTGGTAGGAACCAACTAATTCTAGATTTGACTAATCCAGATGTTCGACTGTATTTGAAAGAAACACTGACCAGTTTATTTTCCAGTGCAAACATCAAATATGTTAAATGGGACATGAATAGAAACTTCAGTGATGTCTATAGTAATTATCTTAAAAAAGAAGATCAAGGTAAATTTAATCACCTATATGTTCTTGGTCTTTATGAGATACTTGAACATCTCACTTCAAAGTTTCCAAATATTTTATTTGAGTCTTGTAGTAGTGGAGGAAACAGATTCGATATTGGGATGTTATATTACATGCCACAAACATGGACAAGTGATAACACAGACTCATTCGAAAGATTACTAATCCAAGAAGGAACAAGTCTCTTGTATCCATTATCTTCAATATCAAATCATGTAAGCGGAGATAGATCTCACCAAGTGATGAGACACACACCCTTAGAAACAAGATTTAACGTTGCTTGCTTTGGTGTTCTTGGATACGAACTTGACTTAAGTGTAATTACACCTTTTGAAGAAAAAGTGATTATAGAGCAAATTGTGTTCTATAAAGAGTACCGTCATTTATTCCAATATGGGAAATTCAAAAGACTTCAAAGTGTGTATGATACAAACTATACAATTTGGATGGTAATCAGCAAAGATAAGAAACAAGCAATCCTTGGTTTCTTTCAAAAACTGGCTAAACCAAATCCGGGGTTTGATACAGTTAAGGTATCAGACTTAAATGATGAAATGATGTATAAAATAAAATCACGTACACAATATACAAATATCAGAACATTTGGAAGCTTAGTAAATGATGCCTTACCAATAAAATTGAAAGTAAATCACTTTTTACATAACTTAGTAGCAAACAGATATATGTTTAAACTTGATGAATTTAATAAAGAGTTAACAGGAAATCAACTAAAAAATGTTGAATTATTACTTCATCATCAATTTACAGGAACAGGCTATAACGATAATGTTATGCTTCTTCCAGATTTCGGATCAAGACTATTTATTATAGAAGAGGAGAAAAATGATGAGTAATAAAACAAAATGGATTTTTGGAGCAAGTGGTATTGGAAAAGATGCCATGTTTGCTATGAGCACAATAATGTTTATCTATTTAACCGATTATGTTGGTATAGGCGCAGCATTTGTTGGTATAATGTTTATGGTAGTACGTGTATGGGACGCAATTAATGATCCTATCATGGGTACGATAGTTGATAACACAAAATCAAGATGGGGAAAATTCAGACCTTGGATCCTTATTGGAACAGTACTTAATGCAATTGTATTAGTGTTTATCTTCTTTAAACCAGATCTTGCAGTAGATTCAACAGCTATGCTAATTTATATAACTGTCCTCTACACTTTATGGGGAATGACATATACTTTAATGGACATACCATTTTGGTCGATGATACCAGCTTTAACAGATAAACAAGATGAAAGAGAAAGTATTTCTGCAATTACAAGATTTTTTACTAGTATTGGATATTTCCTTGTAAGTGCACCATATATAGTTATAGTTATCTTCTTAGGTGGAGGAGAATCTAATAGTGAAATGTTACATGGATTTTTCATCTTTGCAATTATCATAAGTGCATTATTCTTAATATCTCAAGTAATAATGGTTACTAATGTAAAAGAAAAAATACAAGTAACTAATCCAGATAAAATCACTTTGAAGAAAATGTTTGGTCTTCTAAAAGATAATGATCAATTAATGGTAGTAATGTTTGTTGTTGTAATTAGTAATTTTGTTTTATATATTACTAGTGCGATGGCGTATTACTATATCAAATATGATATTGGTAATCTAGATCTATTATTTCCATTCTTGGCATTTGGAGGAGTAGTTCAGTTAACAGGAGTTGCACTGTATCCTAAACTATCTAAAAAGATGACAAGAAAACAAATCTATAATTTTTCTATTATTGTTCAAGTAACCGCATTTATATTATTATTTATTAATGCTTTCATACTTAGTAATTTTGTAGTGATGGTATTTGTTATTGGAGTAGCAGTATTCTTTGGACAAGGACTAAGTATGGTTTTACAAACAGTATTACTTACTGACACAGTAGAGTATGGAGAACTAGTAACAGGAAGAAGAAGTGAAGCTGTAGTATTTAGTGTTCAGACTTTTGTAGTAAAACTTGCAACAGGGTTATCTATGGGAGTGGTTGGTGTTGGACTAGCAATAATTAAATTTGTCCCAGATATTGGAGATGTTGCAGTTGTACAAAGTAATTTAACTATTTGGGGAATAAGAGTACTAATGTTTATTCTTCCGGTATTTGGAATGTTGTTTGCTAGATATATCTTTAATAAAAAACATATAATAGATGAAGAAAAATATATTGAAATAGTTGAGGAATTAAAACTTAGAAGAGGTGATTTAGGTGAAGAAGAAGCTTAAGGTGCTTACTTTAAATTATGATTGGGATTACACTCCTAGTTATAAGAAAACATTTGTAAAAACATTTCCAAAAAGTGTGAAAGTAAATATTCCACACACAAACATTGAACTTCCATTTAATAATTTCAATGAAAAAGATTATCAATTTGTAAGTAGTTATCAAAAAGTTTTTGAAATCAAGAAAGTTAAGACAAAACGTTATACTCTCCATTTTGAAGGAATTATGGCATACGCTGAAGTGTATGTTAATAATGAACTGGTTGTCTCTCACAAAGGAGGATACACTCCTTTTAAAGCAGAAATAACTAATGTTCTTAAAGATGGTGAGAATAAAATTTTTGTAATGGTTGATTCTACTGAAAGATCTGATTTTCCACCACATGGACATGTGGTAGATTATTTAACCTATGGTGGAATATACAGAGAAGTATATATTGAAGAACATGAATTAAATTATGTTGAGAATGCATTTGTGGATGTTATTGCGGACACAATAGAGATTAAAATGATGATGGATTATACTTCTAAAAAAAGTAGCGTTTTCAAATTTAATATTTTTAAAGAAAATAAGCTTGTTTACACTTTTGAAAGAGAATATGATCTTAGAGAAAAAATAAATGTTCATAGTATTCTAGATTTTGAAAGATGGACTCTAGAAAATCCAGTATTATATCACTTAGATATTTTGATGGATGGTAAGATTTCCTATTCATCTAGATTTGCGAAAAGAAGTGTTCTATTTAATACAAAAGGATTCTTTTTAAATAAAGAACATATAAAATTAAGAGGATTAAACAGACACCAATCTTATCCATATGTTGGTTATGCTATGCCAAGTAATGCTCAAAGAAAAGATGCAGACATATTAAAATATGAACTTGGTTGTAACATTGTTAGAAGTAGCCATTATCCTCCGAGTAAGCATTTCTTAGATCGTTGTGATGAAATAGGGTTACTTGTTTTCAATGAAATACCAGGATGGCAACATATTGGTGATAAAGATTGGCAAGAAGTTGCCAAGACAAATGTTAGTGAAATGATTCACCGTGATTATAATCATCCATCTGTAATAATCTGGGGAGTTAGAATTAATGAATCTCCAGATAATGATGTTTTATATAAAGCAACAAACGAGATTGCCAAAGAACTTGATACTTACCGCCCAACAGGCGGTGTAAGAAACATGAAAGGAAGCAAATTCTTTGAAGATGTATATACTTATAATGATTTTGTCCATAGAGGAAATAATAAAGGACTAGAAAAAGCAAAATCAGTTACCAAGAAAAATGTTCCTTACTTAGTTACTGAATATAATGGGCATATGTATCCTACTAAAAAAACTGATGATGAATATCATCGTATTTATCAAGCAAAAAGACATCTAAAAGTCCAAAATGATTCATATAAGTATCCTAATATAGCAGGAGCAATCGGATGGTGCATGTTTGATTATAATACTCATAAAGATTTTGGTAGTGGAGATAAAATCTGTTACCACGGAGTAATGGATATGTTTAGAATACCTAAATATGCAGCTGCAGCTTACAAAAGCCAAGGAGACACAAAACCATATATTGAAGTTCTATCAAACTTAAACATTGGTGAACAAGAGGCAAGTGAGATTAAAGAAGTACATGTTATGACTAACGCGGATAATATAAAATTTTATATCGATGATGATTTTATAGATTATTTCTATCCAAGCATAAAATACCCAGATTTACCTCATCCACCTATTATAATCGATGATTTTATTGGAAATCTAATTCACGAAAATGAAGAATTTAGTCCAAAAGATAGTGATAGAGTAAAAGAAATATTTAAACAAGTAATGAAACACGGAACTAATTTCCCATTAAGATATAAATTCATGTTAGCATTTTTCCTTTTTAGAAATAAACTAAAATTTGATGATGCAGCAAAATTATATGAGAAATATATTGGTAAATGGGGAACTGAATCTACAGTTTACAAATTTGAAGCTTATATTGATAAAAAGTTAGTAGCTACTAAAATTGTCGGTACAAGTTACAAAAATGATTTACATATAACAATAGATGATACAGAGTTAACTGAAACTGATACTTATCAAACAACAAGAGTAGTAGTAAAACATCTTGATGAACATTTGAATACTCTTAATTATTCAAATGAAGTTATTAGAATAAAAATTAAAGGTCCACTAGCTTTAATCGGACCATCTAATATCCCTCTAGCCGGGGGAAGCGCAGGTTTCTACTTAAAAACAACGGGAGAATTAGGAAAAGCAACAATAACTATTTCTTCTAATAATTTCGAGGATAAAACTGTAATAGTTAATTGTGCATAGTTTTTAAAAGTTAGTAGTTTTGCTACTAACTTTTATATTATAAACATATTTGTAAAAGCATATAAATAAGCGTTGACAAACGCTTACACATTAAGCTATAATAATGTTGTAAAATAGGTTTAAATTCAGAATACAGAGGAGCAATTTCCTGGGTACTAAATAGATGCTAATGGCGTAGACGCCAGATACTATTTAGGAAGGAGGGCTTTGCCGAAAGGTTTATTATGTCTACTATAATAAATTCTTGATGAATAAGGGCAAAACTTTATTCATTGTCATTTTAAAAAATGATGAGCTGTTTATGTGCACACACATAAACTGCTCTTTTTATTTACAAATTAGAAAGAGAGGGTTAAAAATGGTAAAACTTGGATTATCAATCAGTGAATTAAAGATTGGCGATAAAGCTACACATGAAAAAGTTATTACTCAAAAAGATATTGAGATGTTTGGTGAAGTTACGGGAGACTATAATCCTGCACACTTTGATGAAGATTATGCAAAAACAACAATCTTTAAGAAAAAAATAAGTCATGGAATGCTTATTGGATCTTTATTCAGTACTATATTAGGCACAAAGTTGCCTGGCCCTGGTTCTATTTATATATCTCAAACTCTTCGTTTTAGAAGACCTGTTTATTTTTGGGATAAAATAACAGCTTTAGTTACTGTAAAAGAAGTAAATATAGAAAAAAATAGAGTTCTACTTGATTGTGTTGCATATAATCAAGACAATGAAACTGTTGTAATTGGTGAGGCATTAATGATGCCACCCGTGAAAGAAACAATACATGAATAGAAAGGATGTGCATTAATGAAAGAGATAATAAAATTATCAGAACTTAAAAATCATTTATTTGATGGGATGAGCATTATGGTAGGAGGATTTATGGTTGTAGGAACTCCTGAATTGCTTATTGATGAAATAGTTAAACTAAATATTAAAGATCTTACAATAATTTGTAATGATGCTGGGTTTATTGATAAAGGTGTTGGTAAATTAATTGTAAACAATCAAGTAAAGAGACTAATTGCTTCTCATATAGGACTTAATCCTGTTGCTGGGAAATTAATGGGAGAAGGTAAAATGATATGTGATTTAATTCCTCAAGGAACACTTGTTGAACAAATTAGAGCAGGTGGAGCAGGACTTGGTGGATTTCTAACTCCAACAGGACTTGGGACTATCGTTGAAGAAGGTAAAGAAATAATAACTGTTAATGGGAAAGACTTTATCTTAGAACTACCTCTAAGAGCTGATCTTGCTCTTTTATACGGTACAACTGTTGATAAATATGGGAATACTAATTATACAAAAACAACAAGAAACTTTAACCCAGTTATGGCAACAGCAACTGATAAAGTAATAGTACAAGCAAGAACAATGGTTGATTCAATTGATCCTGACAATGTTATGACTCCTCATATTTTTGTGGATTACATCGTGAAGGAGGAAGAATAATGGATAAACAAGAAACTAAAAACTTCATAGCTAAAAGAGTCGCAAGAGAACTTCATGATGGAGACCTAGTAAATCTAGGAATAGGACTTCCAACTTTAGTAGGTAATTTTCTTCCTAAAGATGTATCAATTGATCTTCAAAGTGAAAATGGACTGATAGGTCTTGGACCTGCACCTAAAATCACACAATATTTTAAAGATCTTGTAAATGCTGGTGGAGAAGAAGTTACATTAGTACATGGTGGAATGTATTTTGATTCTGCATTATCTTTCTCTATTATTAGAGGAGGACACGTTGATGTCACAGTACTTGGATGTCTCCAAGTAGATCAAACTGGAAGTTTAGCTAGTTGGATAATCCCTGGAAAGATGGTTCCTGGAATGGGTGGAGCAATGGATTTAGTAACCGGTGCTAAAAAGGTTATTATTGCAACTACTCATACAAATAGAGGATTACCAAAAATATTGAAAAAATGTACATTACCACTTACTGCTAAAAATCAAGTAAATATGATTATTACAGAAATGGGTGTAATGGAAGTTAAAAATGATGGCTTACATTTGCTTGAATATAACCCTGAATATACATTACAACAAGTAATAGAAGCAACAGATGCTAGCTTGATAATAGAAAAAGTAAAAGTTATGGAATTGGAGGAATAAAAATGGAAAAAGTATTAATAAGAATTAGACTAAGCGCTCATAACGCACATTACGGTGGGGGATTAGTAGATGGTGCATTCATCATGCAGTTATTTGGAGATTGTGCTACGGAATTATTAATTAGAAAAGACGGAGATGAAGGATTATTTAGAGCTTATAGTAGTGTTGATTTTCTTGAACCTCTTTATGCAGGAGATTACGTTGAAGTTACAGCTTGGATTACAAAAGCCGGGAATACATCTCGTAAAATGGAATTTGAAGCATATAAAGTAATAGAAGCATTACCTAAAATTCATCCTTCAGCAGCGCACGTTCTAGAAGAAAAGATCTTAGTAGCTAAGGCAAGTGGAACTTGCATAGTTCCAAAAGATCTTCAAAGATACTAATGGAAAAGCTAATTATTACCTGCGCCATAAGTGGTGCAGAAGTAACGAAACAGGATAATATCTTTGTACCCTATACAGTTGAAGAAACGGCAAGAGAAGCCTATTCTGCTTATTTAGCAGGAGCTAGTATTATTCATCTTCATGTAAGAGAAGATGATGGTACTCCTACTCAAAACGTTGAGAGATTCAAAGAAGTTATTACTGAAATAAAAAAGCTTTGTCCTGATGTAATAATTCAACCCTCAACGGGTGGAGCTGTTGGAATGAGTAATGATGAGAGATTACAACCAATAAATCTTTTACCAGAAATGTGTACGCTAGATTGCGGAAGTGTAAATTTTGGTGGAAGTGAAGTATTTATTAATACTGAAGATGATATAACATATTTTGCTAAAAAAATATATGAAAAAGGCATCTTGCCAGAACTTGAGTGTTTTGGGAAAATGCATGTAGACCAAGTAATGAGATTGGTTAAAAAAGCTGTCATTAAAGAACATCTCCATTTTAGTTTTGTATTAGGAGTTCCTGGCGGAATGACCGGGACAGAAAGAGACTTTTTATTCTTAAAAGATAGTATTCCAGAAAATGCAACATATAGTGTTGCAGGAGTTGGAAGATATGAATTTCCACTAGCTGAACTCTCAATAAAACATGGTGGACATGTTAGAGTTGGCCTTGAAGACAATCTTTTTATTGAAAAAGGAGTAAAAGCAAAAGGAAATAAAGATTTAGTTAAAAAAGTAGTTGAGATAGCTAAAAAGTATAATCGAGAAATAGCTACTCCAGAAGAAGCAAGAAAAATACTAGGGATAGAGGTATAAATTAATGGAAAAATTATGTAAATACGGAACAAATAGAGTAATAACTCCACAAGGGGTATTGCCTCAAGCATCAACTAAAATTGATAATGATATGACTATTAAAGCTAATGAATTATTAATTGATGTAATAACATTAAATATCGATTCAGCATCATTTACTCAAATTAAGAAAGCTTGTAATAAAGACGTTTCGTTAATGGAAGAAATGATAATGGGTATTGTAAAAGAACGAGGTAAAATGCAAAATCCCGTTACAGGTAGTGGCGGAATGCTAATCGGAAAAGTTAAAGAGGTTGGTTCGTTATTTCCAGATCAATCACTAAAAGTTGGAGATAAAATCGCAACTTTAGTATCTCTTTCTTTAACTCCTCTTGTAATTAATAAAATTAATTCAATAAACATTGATAATGATCAAGTAAATATTGAAGGAACAGCAATATTATTTGAAACAGGAATATTTGCAAAGTTACCTTTAGATATGGATGAACATTTAGTGCTTGCAGCACTTGATGTAGCTGGAGCTCCTGCGCAAGTTGATAAACTTGTAAAAGAAGGAGACAGTGTAGCTATTATTGGAGCTGCTGGAAAAAGTGGAATATTATGTGCTTATCAAGCAATGCAAAAAGCTACTAAAACAGGAAAAGTAATTGGAGTAGTATACAAAGAATCTCAAATCAAAGTATTGCACGATTTAGGTCTTTGTGACGAAGTTGTTTTAGCTAATGCAACTAACGCTATTGAAGTATATGATAAAGTAACAGAAGTAAATAATGGACAAGTTGATGTAACAATTAATTGTGTAAATGTAGAAAACGTAGAAATGAGTTGTATCTTAATAACAAAAGATACAGGTATAGTCTATTTCTTTAGTATGGCAACATCTTTCACTAAAGCTGCTTTAGGAGCAGAAGGTGTTGGAAGTGATGTTACTATGATTATCGGTAATGGATATACAAAAGGACACGCAGAGTTTACTTTGAATCTAGTAAATAGTGTTCCTAAAATAAAAACACTATTTGAAAAGAAATATACATAGGGGGAATATTTATGGTTGTTAAATTATATACAAAGCATTTAGAAAGAAGAAAACTATACTTCCCAAATGCAACGGATGAGCAATGGAACGACTGGCATTGGCAAGTAAAAAATAGAATTACTACTGCTGAGGAATTACATAATTATTTTAAATTAGAACAATCTGAACTGGATATTATTTCGAAAGTTTTAGGAAAATTTAGAATGGCTATTACTCCTTATTATTTAACTTTGATAAACCCTGATAATCCAAAAGACCCAGTGAGACTACAAGCAATTCCCTCAGTAAATGAGCTTCATTTTGGGAAACATGATTTAGAAGATCCTCTTTATGAAGATGGGGATAGTGTGGTTCCAGGACTAACACATCGTTACCCAGATAGAGTTCTATTCTTAATTACTGATATGTGTAGCATGTATTGTCGTCATTGTACAAGAAGAAGATTTGCTGGACAACAAGATTCTGGTTCTAAAATGGACAATGTTGATTTAGCAATAGAATACATTAGAAACCATCCAGAAGTAAACGATGTTTTACTTTCAGGGGGAGATGCATTACTAGTAAGTGATGCTAGACTTGAATACATTATTAGTGAACTTAGAAAGATTGACCATGTAGGAGTTATAAGACTTGGAACTAGAACTCCGGTTGTAATGCCACAACGTATAACAAAAGACCTTGTTAACATGCTTAAAAAATATCATCCAATCTGGTTAAATACCCATTATAATCATTCAAAAGAGTTAACTCCAGAAGCAAAAGTAGCTCTAGATATGATGGCTGATGCAGGAATCCCACTTGGAAATCAAAGTGTTCTTTTAAGAGGAGTAAATGACTGTGTAAATATCATGAAAAAACTTGTTAAAAGACTAATAACTCTAAGAGTTAGACCATATTATATTTATCAATGTGATCTCTCACAAGGGATAGAGCATTTTAGAACACCTGTCAGTAAAGGTATTGAAATAATAGAGGGACTTCGTGGACACGTTTCAGGTATTGCTGTTCCTACTTTTGTAATAGATGCACCTGGTGGTGGAGGAAAAATTCCTGTTATGCCAAACTATGTTATATCTCAAGCACCTGGGAAGACAATTCTTCGTAATTATGAAGGAGTAATAACAACATATTATGGACCAGAAAGTTACGAAAACAAGTGTGAATGTGAAGATTGTGTTGCTGCAGCAAAAGGCATAATTGATCCTCAATTAAACGATGGTATTAAACTAGATCAATTTAATAAATTAAGAAAAAGAAAGAATAACGTATAATCATTTTAAGAAAATATATTGAGCCATATCACACTATTTCAATAATTGGAACTGCAAAAAACGCAGGGAAAACAACAGTTCTAAATCAAATAATAGATGAATATAAAGATGAAGTTATTGCTTTAACTTCAATTGGTCTTGATGGTGAAAAAATTGACAATGTTACATTTAAACCAAAACCAAGAATCAAAGTATATCCAAAAACAATCATAGCTACTGCATATGATTGTTTAAAGGAATGTTATTTTGAATTTAACATTCATGATTTTACTAATATTAGAACACCTCTTGGAGAAATAGTGATTATTGAAGCCATTACTGAGGGTAAAGCACTTGTTGCTGGACCTTCTACAATAAGTGAAATGAAGAAAATATTATTGCTAATTGAAAAGTTCAATGTTAGTAAAATATTTATTGATGGAGCTCTATTTAGAAAATCAATTGCAAGTTTTAAAATCGCTGATGCAGCAATTTTATCTACAGGAGCAAGTTACAATAAATCAATAAATAAAGTAGTAGATGATACTGCATTACTGTTAGAAGAACTTACTCTAGAAGAAGCTCCGGAAGAACTTGTTGATTTATTATACTTAGAAGAAAAATCACTTGTAATAGATAAAGATAATAATAAAACTGTTATTGATCTTGAAACGCTATTAAATAATGAGAGAATTGTAAAGAATCATCTTAATTCCAATTCAAGAATTCTTTATGTAGCTGGAGCACTTTCAAATAAACTTATTCAAACTATAATTGACAAAAGATTTGAGCTTGAAGATTTAACAATAATTGTTAAAGACGCTACCCACATCATTATTGATATTGGGTACCTAGAGAAACTTAAACTAACTAACACTAAGTTACTTGTTTTAAATAAAATCAATGTATTATTACTTACTTATAATCCATATTCTCCTCATGGATATGAATTTGATAATGATGCTTTTAAAGACTTACTAAAAGAAAAAATTAGAATTCCAATAATGAATGTATTGAAAGATTTGGAGTGAATACAATGAGTAAATTAAATTTAAATGAAAAAACCGTTTCAAAAGCAAGACATTATGCTGAAATAATTGCAAAGGAAACTCAAGAATTTATCGACAAAAACACAACTGTCTCAGTTGAAAGAACTGTTTGTCGTCTTTTAGGGGTTGATGGTGTCAATGAATTCAGTGTTCCATACCCTAATATTCTAGTTGACCATATACTTAATAATGGAGATTTGGGGATTGGAATAAGCAACTATTTAGCAAGTACTATTTCATCAACGAATTTAGGTATTATGGAGATTGCAAAATTAGTCTCAGATCAAAAATTGGATATTACAAAGTACCCGCTATTAGATAAAAAAGAAGTAGAGAAAATCTTATCGCCATATATTCAAGAATATCTTTTTAAAATTAAAGAAAACAAAGCAAAAAGAGAAAGTTATTTTGATAAATATGGACAAAAAGAAGGACCACTTCTATACGTAATAGTAGCTACTGGTAATATTTATGAAGATGTAACACAGGCTAAAGCTGCAGCAAAAGCTGGGGCTGATGTTGTTGCCGTTATTAGAACAACTGGACAAAGCTTATTAGATTATGTTCCTTATGGTCCAACAACCGAAGGATTTGGTGGAACATATGCTACTCAAGAAAACTTCAATATAATGAGAAAAGCATTAGACGAAGTTGGAGAAGAGTTAAAAAGATATATCATGTTAGTAAATTATGCTTCTGGACTTTGTATGCCAGAAATAGCTGCAATGGGAGCAATTGAAAGACTTGACATGATGTTAAATGATTCTTTATATGGAATATTATTTAGAGATATCAACATGCAAAGAACATTTGTTGATCAGTATTTCTCAAGAGTAATTAATGCTTATTCTGGAATAATCATTAATACAGGAGAAGATAATTACTTAACTACTAGTGATGCTGTCACAGAAGCACATACGGTACTTGCTTCACAGTTTATTAATGAACAGTTTGCAAAGTACGCTCATATGAAAGAAGAATTAATGGGACTAGGCCACGCTTTTGAAATAAGCCCTGATGTTGAAAATGGCTTTTTACTTGAAATGTCTCAAGCCTTAATGGCAAGAGAAATATTCCCTAAAGCACCACTTAAATATATGCCGCCAACAAAGCATATGACAGGAAATATCTTTAAAGGATATGTCCAAAATGCTTTATTTAATATTGTAACAACAACTACAAATCAAAAAATTCATTTACTTGGGATGTTAACAGAAGCAGTACACACTCCATTTATGAGTGACAGATATTTAGCGATTGAAAATGCAAAATATATTAATCACACAATGAAAGATTTTGGAGATGAAATTGAGTTTAAAGATGGTGGAATAATTAAAAACAGAGCTTCAAAAGTATTAGATGATTCACTTAATTTACTTGAAGAAATCGCTAATATTGGAGTTTTTACAGCGATTGAAAGAGGAATATTCGCAGGAATAAAAAGACCTCTTGAAGGCGGTAAAGGACTTTCTGGAGTTAAACAAAAACATAAATCTTATACTAATCCAATCTTAGACCAAATGGTTAAAGAGATTAAGGAGGATAAGTAAAATGGGATATGATATGAATGAAAAGAATTATTCAAAAGATTTAGATCTTAAAAAATTATCTCCTTATGGAGACACATTAAACGATGGAAAGGTACAATTAAGTTTTACTCTGCCTATTAAAAACGATGAACAAGGAGTAGAAACTGCTCTTGTGCTTTCTAAGAAAATGGGATTTATAAATCCTATCGTTGCTGAAAGTATTACGCTAGATGATGAGTTCACGATGTACGTTGTTTACGGATCTACAATTCATACAGTAGACTACACATCTATAAAAGTAGAAAAAGTTGAATCAGAAGTTATGAGTAAAAAAGATATTGAAGACTTTATTGATGTGAAGTTTAATAGAAATATCATTGTTGTGGGTGCTTCAACAGGAACGGATGCACACACAGTAGGAATAGATGCTATAATGAATATGAAGGGCTTTGCAGGGCATTATGGTATTGAAAGATATCGTAATATTGATGCTTATAATATGGGTAGCCAAGTAGAAAATGAGGAGTTAATAAAAAAAGCTTTAGAAGTTAAAGCTGATGTACTACTTGTTAGTCAAACAGTTACTCAAAAAGATGTTCATATTAAGAATCTAGTTAATCTAGTTGAATTACTAGAAGCTGAAAACTTAAGAGATAAATTTATTGTAATTGTAGGTGGACCTAGAATTACACATGAACTTGCAAAAGAACTTGGTTTTGATGCAGGATTTGGTCCTAAGAAATATGCAGAAGATGTTGCTTCTTTCTTTATTCAAGAATTAAGTAAAAGGAGCTGAATATAGCAATATTTGGATGTAACTACTTTAGTGTAAAAGTCTCAATTTTGACTATTAAAGGATTATGAATTTCTAAAGTAATATATTAATTATATAATTACAATTTAAGTAAAATAAAAGGCAACTATGTGATATTTAGTTGCCTTTTTACATAAATATTCACTAATTAACAGTCTTTAGAACTCAATAATTATTCGAATTATAACAATAAAAGTGGTATAATCGAAGTAATGGAATTTTATTAAATTCAAAAACAATTAATTTCGGAGGTAAAGACATGAGTAGAAAACAAACAAAATCAAAAAAAGAAACCGAATTTAAAAAGGTATTAGCTAGTGTTTGGAAATTCAATAAAAAGACTGAGGAAATATTTTTTACTCAGAAAATGCTATTGATGTTTGAAATGAAAGGGAATCTAAAACCAGATGTTTGGTATAAAATTACTGATGAAAAAATAAGCTTAGACTTCATCTCTAATATTGAGAATTTTGATGAGTTAATACATTATTTGCGAGGTTTCAAGGGAAAAGACAATAGTTTTATCGATTTTGGATTTAAACTAAAATGTATAAAAAGATCTTGTGAATATTATTTAGAAGGTTATCAACAAAATGACATAGTAACTATTGTATGTATTGAAGATGAACTTAGCTATCAAGTAGACATAATAAAAGATGAAGCTCTTGTCCAATCAAAAATAGGATTAAGATGGTTAGAAAGAATAGAAGGAAAACTTCGAATTTTTCATACTAAGTCATCAAAATATATTTACGGTACTGATGTGTCACATAAAGTCTCTAGAGAATTATTTAGTGGAGAATGGCAAAGAATTGCTGATGAAATATTAAAAGATAATCCAAGTTATGTAGAATATTTTGAAAATTATAAAACTCAAATAAACAAACTTGTAAATGGTGAAAAAAATACAGCTATAATCCCTTCTCCTTGGCTTAATAGTGATAATGAAGTTATCTGGGTAGAAGATAGAGTAAGTGTTTTGTCAAGAGATGGAAACGGAATTGCAGAATTAATAGTAGCAACAACAATTGATGTTACAGAGAGCAAATTAAAAGAGTTTGAAATAGCAAAACTGGAAGAGAAAAATAGACTACTATTAGCAACAAATAAAATCGCTATAGATTTAGCGCAATTTTTAGTATGGAGAGTTAGTTATAAAGATTTCCCTAAAGGCGATTATATACTTGTTAATGAAACATATGAGAATGTTCTAGGACTGAAAGCAAATAAGGATGGACTCGTTTCATACTCTGATTTCAGAAAAACAATATATCCAGACAAAGAAGGGGTAGATTCAGAGCAAGTTCTAAATGATCATTATGATATGTTGCGTAGAAATGAATCAGACGAGTTTCGGAATATTATTGTTAAACAACGTAATCTAATAACTAAAGAGGTAATATATTTAGAACATAACGACACAGTTGAAGAGCGATATCCAGACGGAAGAATAAAATTTATTGGTGGATATATCGCTAACATAACAAATCGTGTATTACTGGAAAAAAACAATGAAAAACTAAATGCGGAAAGTGAAAAATCGCAAAGAGCTGAGAGACTAGCAATTAAATCTGGTAGAGTAATGATTTGGTATATTGATAGTGAAAAAGCTAGCAGTAAATCAGAGTTTTATGGTAATGAGTTATTGTTTTCTAAGTTAGGCTTAACAAAAGTTAAAGGAGATAGATTTTTAATTGAAGAATTTGATAGATCAATTTATGTAGATGATAAAGAAGGCCTTGAGCTTTCTCAAAGATATTTTGCTGAAGATGATAAAATTATGAATAATGAAGTAGATTCTTATTCAAAAATATTAGTTAAACATCAAAATATCGTAACTAAAGAATTATTCTATTTTGAACATAATTTTGAAGTGGATAGAAGATATGAGGATGGAAGCATGATGGTTCGTGGAGGATTTATGACAGATGTAACTTCAGAGATTAACTATAAGAACGAAAATGATTTTCTTGTAGGACACGATGAAGCAACTGGTCTGAAAAACAGAAATGCTTTTGAAAAGTATACTTCAGGTAGCGAAATGTTGAAAAATTACACATTGATCGTTGCGGATATAGATGGACTAAAGTTCATCAATGATGCTTTTGGACATTTAAAAGGAGATGAAGCAATAGCTTTTGTTGGAGATCAGTTTATGGATATCTTTAGTCAAAGCTCTTCAATATACCGTATAGGTGGAGATGAATTCGCCGTTATTTCAAATGAAATTGATGAAGACAACATCAAGATTGGTATTGAAAAAATGAAGAATAATCTTGTTGAATATAATAAAACAAGTGACATTCAGCTTGGAGTTTCATTGGGATATGAAATTGTAAACAATAAAAAAATGAAATTTAGTGATGTATTTATTTTTGCTGAAAATTTAATGTATCGTCGTAAATTAGGAGATCGAAATTCAAGAAAAAGTAAAACTATGGAAGCAGTGCTTCAAACTCTTCATGAAAAAACTGAAGAGACAAAAGAACACTGTGATAGACTTGGTATTTTTGCAGTAAATACCCTGAAAAAATTTGGATATACTAGAACAAGTGATTTAGAGGATATTGAGATGTTATGTCAGTTGCATGATATTGGAAAAATTACAATTTCAGAAGATATTTTATCAAAACCTGGGAAATTAACAGATGAAGAATATACCAAAATAAAAGGTCATTCTGAATCGGGTTATAAAATTGTTAAGAACATTGTTGAATCTGATACAATTGCTTTTGGAGTACTACACCATCATGAGAGAGTTGATGGAAAAGGGTATCCATTTGGTCTTAAAGGGGATGAAATACCTCTGTTTGCAAAAATAATCTCAATTGTTGACGCATATGATGTAATGATTTCGGGAAGAAGATACTCTGCTGCAATGTCAAAAGAAAAAGCAATAGAAGAAATTATTGCTTGTAGTGGTACTCAGTTTGATAAAAAAATAGCAGATATCTTTATTGAAACATTAAAAGAAGAATAATTAAAAAAGGTTGTTATCAATTTTTGATAACAACCTTTTGTATTAATTTACTGTCATTATAACTGGCATAATCATTGGACTACGCTCAGTCTTAGAATAAATATATTCATGAAGTAATTTTATAATATCTTTTTTTAGAACAACTATATTTACTCTTTTCATAGTTGTAATTTTCTTTTGGATTGTTTCAGCAACTAAAGCACTAATGTTTTTTGTTAGTTCTTCATGTTCTCTCATATAGATGAATCCTCTTGAGATTATTGCTGGTTTTCCAAGTACTTTAAGACTATTTTTATCAATAGTTACTATTGCACTTAAGAGCCCATCTTCACTTAGAAGTTTTCTATCTCTAATAACAATATTTCCAATATCACCAATACCTTTACCATCAATATAAATGCTTCCAGCTTTAACTTTACCAGCGTATCTTGCAGTTTTTCTAGTTACTGCTAATACTCCACCATTATCAAAGACAAATTCATTACCTTTTTTAACTCCTGTCATAATACCAATATTTGAATGTATTTTAAGCATTCTATATTCACCATGTATTGGCATAAAGAATTTAGGTTTGATTAACTTAAGCATAAGTTTAAGTTCTTCTTGTCCACCATGTCCTGATGTATGAACATCTGAAAGAGGTGAGTTGATTATTACATTTGCTCCTCGTCTAAATAATTGATTAATTGTTTTACTTACAGAAGCAAAGTTCCCAGGTATTGGGCTACTACTAAATATTACAGTATCCCCGTGGTAAATTTTTATCTGACGGTGAGTTCCGGCAGCTATTCTCGATAATGCTGCAAATGGTTCTCCTTGGGATCCTGTACAAATTATAGTAATCTCATGTGATTTATATTTGTTAAGATGATTAGTTTCTATAAAAGTCCCTGGAGGGGCTTTTATATAACCCATATCTGTTCCTACTTCAACTGTTCTAATCATACTTCTTCCAAATATTGCTATTTTTCTTTTTGTAGCAAGACTCGCTTCTACAATTTGTTGTACTCTATGAATGTTTGATGCGAATGTTGCAACAATAGCTCTACCTTCAATTTTAGTGAAGATATCTTTAATGTTTTCACTTACTAGTTTTTCACTCTTTGTGAAGGCAGCAAGTTCAGCATTAGTTGAATCACTTAAAAGAAGTAGTACTCCTTTTTTACCTATTTCAGCAATTTTTTGATAATCTGCATCTGGTCCTGTAGGTGTAAAGTCAAACTTAAAATCACCAGTATGAACGATTACTCCCTCAGGCGTATGAACAACTATACCAAAAGAATCAGGAATACTATGATTTGTTCTAAAGAAACTAATACTTAATTTCCCAAGAACAATCTTCTCGAATTCTTGATATTCTATTATATTTGCTTTTAAACCACGATGTTGCTCCATTTTGTTTTCAATTAATCCGATAGCTAAACCGCTAGCGTAGATCTTAGGTATTTTAACTTGGCGTAATAAATAAGGGATTCCACCAATATGATCTTCATGACCATGAGTGATGACTAAAGCCTTTATTTTCTCTTGATTTTCAACTAAATATGTATAATCGGGAATAACATAATCTATTCCTAGTAACTGATCGTCTGGAAAAAGAATACCAGAGTCGATAATAATCAACTCATCTTGGTACTCGACACAATACATATTTTTTCCAACTTCACCAAGACCACCTAATGCAAAAACACCGACTTCGTTTTGTTTTAATAATTTATTTTGCATTACTAATAGTCCTCCTTAATAATGAAATGTATATTTCTAAATATATTATACCAAAAAAAGCGCTTAATACATAGTTAAATGTTTTGTTATCTTTTCATATAGTTATATATTATTATTATATATGTTATAATTTAATAGAGGTGCTTATGATGAACAATAAAAAAATAATCTTTTTTGATATTGATCGCACTTTGTACGATCCGGATATTAAAAAAATACCAGTCTCAACTATTGAAGCATTGAAGATTCTTCATGAAGATGAAAATATTGAAATAGCGATTGCTACTGGTCGTGCTTTTTATATGCTACATATTATTGATGAAATAAAAGAATATATTAATATTTTTATCACAATAAACGGACAAATAATTATTAAAGACGGCTTAACTATACACAGAAACCCTATTTCAAAAGAAAAAGTATTATGGGTTGTTAATAAGCTTGAAGAAAACAATATGAAATATGGTTTTTTAGGAGAATTTGATGAAACGTTAAACATTGTTGATGATAAAGGTAAACTCGCTTTCGAACTTGTTAGTATGACTTTACCAAGAATAGATCCGCATTTCTACATCGATAATGATATCTTCCAGATGTGGACTTTTTGTGAAAAAGAACATCACAATTCATTTAAAAAAATATTCCATGATATGGAAGTTGTATCATGGCTTGGAGATGGATTTGATGTCTTATCTAAGGGAATGAGCAAAGAACAAGGTATAAAGAAAATTCTTGAAATAGAAAACATTAAGCTAGAAAATGCATACGCTTTTGGGGATGGAGATAATGATATCGAGATGTTAGATTTTATTCCTAATAGTGTTTGTATGGGTAATGGTACAAAAAATGCTAAAAAACATGCTAAGTATTTAACCGATGATATAAAAGATGATGGGGTAATTAAAGGACTAATTAGACTAGGATTCTTAGATAGACTATAAGGCAAGGTGATAAGATGATTGCTAAAGTACTTGTTGATGTGAAGGCTAGAGAAGTAGATAGAACATTTGATTATCTAGTACCTTCAAAATTAGAAGATGTTATTGAAATAGGACAAAGGGTAAAAGTACCATTTGGCCCACGTTTTATTATGGGATATGTTCTTGGGTTTACAGAGAGAAGTGAATTTGATAAGTTAAAGAAAATCTATGCAGTTATGGATATTATACCTTCACTTACAAAAGAACTAATAAAACTAGGCAAAGAACTAAGTATTTCTAATACTAGTTCACTTGTGGGTATCTATCAAGCAATGCTTCCCAAAGCCTTGAAATCAAAATATAAGAAGAAATTAAATGTAGTAGATAGTGAGTTGCTATCTACTAATCTATCTGTTAAATTCAATCGTGCTAGCCAAGTTATATATGATAAAGAGCTAGTTGCATATCTAAAAGAAATTAAAGAGAATATTAAATCAGGCAACATATTTATTACTTACGAAATTAGACAAGCTAATAATGAAAAGTTTCTTAAAAAGATTAAACTTATTAATCCTAATATCGTTTTAAAAGGAGCTAAACAAGTCTTAGTACTCGAATTCTTAAAAGAGAATATTGATGTCTACAAAAGAGATTTAATGAGTAAATTCTCTTTGGCACAATCAACAATAAAATCACTTGTTGATAAAGGAGTAATTGAAGAATACAGTATTGAAACATACAGAAAAGTAGAAAGTTTATTTGCACCAAATAATAAAAGTATTGTATTAAACTATGAACAAGTTAATGTTTATAATGAGATAGTTAAAGAAATAGATAACAACAAAGTATTTTTACTACACGGTGTTACGGGAAGTGGTAAAACAGAAATTTATTTAAACATCATTGAAGATGTTTTGGCGCAAGGAAAAGAAGCTATTATGCTTGTTCCTGAAATAAGTTTAACACCAATGATGGTATCAAGATTTAAAGGAAGATTTAAAGACGATGTTGCTGTGTTACATAGTGGGTTAAGCATAGGTGAAAAATATGATGAATGGAGAAAAATAAGAAGAAAAGAAGTTAGTGTAGTTGTAGGAGCGCGTTCTGCAATTTTTGCCCCTTTTACCAATCTTGGAGTAATCATAATTGATGAAGAACATAGTGATTCATATAAACAAAGCACCTTGCCTACTTATCAAGCAAAAGACGTCGCAATACTTAGGTGTAATCATTATAATATACCTTTAATTTTGGGTAGTGCTACACCTAGTGTTGAAAGCTATTATAAAGCCCTTAACAAGGAATATAAATTACTTGAGATGAAATATAGAGCGAATAATGCTCAAATGCCTGAAGTCTATATTGAAGATATGAGATTTGAGTTTAAAGGAGGGAATAGAAGTATTTTCTCTAAAAAGTTAGATGAATTAATCACAGATAGACTTGCTAAAAAAGAACAAATTATTCTCTTGTTAAACAGAAGAGGACATTCTACTTTTGTTATGTGTAGAAGTTGTGGTGAGGTTATTATGTGTCCTAATTGTGATATTTCATTAACATATCATGAAAAGACAAATAGTTTAAAATGTCATTATTGTGGACATGATGAAGCTAACCCATCTGTTTGTCCTAAATGCGGATCTAAATATATTAGGTATATGGGTATTGGAACTCAAAGAGTTGAAGAATTCATACATGAGAGATTCCCAACTGCCAAAGTTGTAAGAATGGATACTGATACAACAAATTATAAAGGAGCACATGAAAAGCTACTTTATGATTTTGAATTCAATGGGGATATTTTACTAGGAACACAAATGATTTCAAAAGGTCTAGATTTTCCAAAAGTATCACTTGTGGGAGTCCTCGCCGCAGATATGTCACTAAGTCTTCCTGACTATAAAGCAATTGAAAAGACATTCCAACTTCTTACCCAGGTTTCAGGAAGAGCTGGAAGACATAATATTACTGGGGAAGTAGTAATTCAAACTTATAACCCGGATCATTACGCTATAATGTATGCTAAAAGTCATGATTATCATTCATTTTATGAAACAGAAATGAATATAAGAAAAATTGCAGGTTATACACCATTTTATAACTTAGTTCAAATCATAGTAAGTGATAAAGATGTTAGGAACGTCTTGCGAGAGGGAACAAAAATCGTTATGAGATTAAGAAAAGAATTAGATAGTGACGTTAATATATTAGGGCCAGTTTTACCTAAAATCTCAAGAATAAACAATTATTTTAGAGCTCAAATAATTATAAAATATAAAGAATCAGAAATCATGGATGATATTCTGAAAAAAGTATATTATGATTTTAACGAAGTATTATCACTTTCAATAGACAAAAATCCAACACTACTTTAGGAGTTGATATTTATGAAAATAGTATTTATGGGAACACCAAACTTTAGTGTTCCAATCTTAGCTGCACTTCATCAAAAATATACGGTTGATTTAGTAGTTACTCAACCCGATAAACTTGTTGGTAGAAAGAAAATACTCACTAGTAGCCCAGTTAAAGTAAAAGCTCTTGAACTAGGGTTAGAAGTATTTCAACCAAGAGTTATAAGAAAAGATTATCAACGAATTTTAGATTTAAAACCAGATATTATAATTACTGCAGCCTATGGACAAATCATTCCGGCAGTTGTAATTGATTTTCCTAAATTTGGGTCTCTTAATGTTCATGGTAGTTTACTGCCAAAACTTCGTGGTGGAGCTCCAATTCAAAGATCTATAAAAAGACTACATTTGGAAACTGGAGTTACAATTATGTATATGGCTTTTAAAATGGACAGTGGAGACATAATTAGTCAAGAAACTGTGAAGATACTTCCAACTGATACCTCGGGTACTCTGTTTGAGAAACTGAGCTTAAAGGGAGTCCAGTTACTAATGGATACCTTGCCAAGTATATTTGATAATACTAATCAAAGAACAAAGCAAGATGTTTCTTTAGTTACCTATGCATATAATCTAAAAAGAGAAGAAGAAAAGATAAATTGGAATTTAAGCAAAGAAGAGATTGATGCACATGTAAGAGCGTTTAGCCCTGAGCCTAGTTGTTATACAACAATTGATTCTAAAAACATAAAAATACTGAAGGCAGTTATATTTGAATGTAATGACTTCCTGGAAAATCATGGGAACCAGGAAAATGGAAGAATAATTAAAATCTTTAAAGATGGTATTGGAGTAAAAGTGAATAATGGAGTTATCGTAATTAAAGAACTTCAACTTGAGGGAAAGAAAAAACAAGACGTAACTACCTTCATGAATGGCGCGGGTAGAAACTTAATTAAGGTAGATAAAGTATTTAAATAAGTTATAAATATGATATAATACATTAGATAGGAGTGGTGTTATGACTAATAGAACATTATTTTCAAGAGAAGAAATGTTAGAAATGAATATTAAAACACTTAGAGAAAGAACAGTAGAGCTTGAAGAAATAGTAGAAGTTGCTTTTAGACAACAAGCTAGATGGAATCCAGAAATATCAAGAGTTGAAGTAAGGGAGTCTGTTAATAAAATACTTTCACTAAGAGATGTTTTTCATCTATTGCAGCTTGGTGCTGAAATAGATAGATTAACGGATGAACATTTAATTACTGGCCCTATTTATGATATTTTAAAAGCAGATCTAGGAATGTTTGGAATAGATGAATTATTTGGACTTGAGCTTGCAGGTCTTTATGGTACAATAGGTAAAACTAACTTTGGAGACATAGATGTAAATAAGCCACTTGTAGTAGACCGTCTAAATGAAGCAGGTAAAGATGGTGGAATGTGTCATACATTTATGGATGATATTGTTGGTGCAATTGCAGCAGCAGCATCTACAAGAGTTGCACAAGTATCAAATGAAGAAGAAGCAAAAAAAGATCCAACTGTAAAGGAAATTAAACTCGATCTAGATATTTAGAGGGGGAGCTTTTATGGCTAAAAATCAAAAAAATCTCGATGATTTTTTTAAAAAGTCCCACGCAAAAGAAGAACCAGAGGGACTAAAAGAATATATTAGTGATTTGAACCAAGGTGTTGATCCAACTAAACTAACTTTCGCAGATAGAATCGCAGGATTCTTCAAAAACTTAGTTCAAAAAGTTGGAGTATACTATCCTGGTGGGCGAAAAAAAGATGATATCGATGTAAGAACATCTACATGGAGAAGAAAACTTCGTATCTTTTATAAAAAAGCAGCCAAAAGATTTGCTGATAAATTCAACTTTGAAGCAGGTGTAGACATCCTAGATGATACATCCGTTTTATATCGTCGAAATTTAGTAAACAAGAATATCTTAATCGTAACCAACTTTGTGTTTATCTTGTTTGCATTGATTGGAAATCAAAACCCAAATTACATTATAATTGCAGCCTTTGCAATTATGATGTTAGCTATAAATACTACATTGAAGAAAATCATACATGAAGAACCAAGAACACTTTTAAAACAACAAATGGCCATGTATATTGGAAGTATATATATCCTCTTTGGTAGTTTTGGAGTTTACGTTAAATTAAGATGGAGCGCTATAGCTTTCTCATCAAGTAACATTATTGGTAATAATAAGTTTGCGCAAAGTAGTGACTTCTTAACTAAAATAGCTGAAGAAAATGAGTTTTTCGCAAGAAACTTGTATTCAATGACAGATGCATCAATTGCTCAAGCAGGATATATCTTAATCTATTTTGCATTAGTAGTTATTGCCCTGTACCAAAACGCTGCCTTACTAAGAATTTTATTTAAATGGGTATTAGTTATTATGACACTTATTCATATCACTGTTATGTATCCATTATTTAATCACGCTGGAAGCATTTCTGAACTGTATAAGTATTTAGCTGTTACAAATAATAACGTGTTTATCGATATAGTATTAAGAACATTGTTGCTTGTAGTATTCTATATAGCTCTTTATTCAAGTGTTTCAATTGGTGAAATGATGAATAATAAACGTAAAGAAGAACTAATTAAAAGACGCGACATGGAAATAGACTTTAAAGCTGTCGTAGGTGATGTGTTCGATGTTATTGGCGTGTTTAATTCTAATACTATTAATCAAAATAAAGAAGATGCACACCGTGTTGCAGAACTTGCTAGTAGGCTAGCAAGTGTGCTTGGACTAAGTGCCAATGTTTGCACAGAGATTTATGAATATAGTGTTATTCATATTGATAAAGTAAATGATTTATCAATTTTAGAATATGAAACAAAAGATGTTTTGAATGAAAGAGACTATCAAGTAATTAGAGAAAAAACAATTTTAGGATCGATTATCATCAAAAGACTTCAACTTAATCAAAAGAGTGAAGATATCATCAGAGCTCATTTTGAGAAAACAGCTGATACTGATTTTACTGAAAGAATGAAAAGAGTACAAAGAAGCCAAGAAGGTGAAGTTATCTTACTTGCTGAGATGTATGATATTTTAAGACAAAGTAGAAACTATAAAAATAAACTAAAACACAAACGTGTTATAGATTTATTGCATCTTGAATTTAAAGAATATTTTGAACCATATATTTTAGACCGTTTTATGAAATACCAAATGGAATTTGAACAATTCTATGATAAATATAAATACATCGGATAGGAGATATCATTATGAGAAAATTTTTTACATCAGAAAGCGTAACAGAAGGACATCCAGATAAGATATGCGATCAAATTAGTGATGCTATCTTAGATGCTATTTTAGAAAAAGATAAAGATGCACGAGTAGCTTGTGAGACATCAGTTACAACAGGACTAGTTTTAGTTGCAGGTGAAATAACAACAACAACTTATGTTGATATCCAAAAAATAGTAAGAAATACAGTAAAAGAAATTGGATATGATAGAGGTAAATATGGATTTGATGCGGATAATTTAGCCGTACTAGTAGCTATTGATCCACAGTCTCCTGATATTGCCCTCGGTGTTAACGAAGGCGTTGGAGAAGAGAAAAATCAGGGAGCAGGAGACCAAGGGTTAATGTTTGGATTTGCAACTGATGAAACTCCTGAATATATGCCTATCGCAATTGTATATGCACATAAACTTGCAAAACAATTATCTACGGTTAGAAAAAATGGTTTGTTGTCATATTTAAGACCAGATGGTAAAACACAAGTTACCTTTGAATTTGATGAAGACGATAAACCTTTAAGAATAGAAGCAATTGTTGTATCTTCTCAACATAGTGATCAAATTGAAACAGCTAAATTAAAACATGACATTAGAAAAGAAGTTATTGATGTAGTTATTCCAAGTAATCTAATAGATGAAAATACTAAAATATTTATCAATCCAACAGGTAGATTTATTGTTGGTGGTCCGCAAGGTGATTCTGGGCTTACCGGACGTAAAATAATTGTTGATACATATGGTGGTTACAGCAGACATGGTGGAGGAGCATTTAGTGGTAAAGATCCTTCAAAAGTTGATAGAAGTGCGGCATATGCTGCACGTCATGTAGCTAAAAATATTGTTGCAGCAGGACTTGCTAAAAAATGTGAAATTCAATTATCTTATGCTATTGGAATTAGCCAACCTACATCAATTATGGTAGAAACATTTAATACCGGAATTGTAAGTGATGACGTAATTGTAAAAGCTATTAAAGAGACATTTGATTTAACACCAAAAGGAATCATTGAAGATTTAAATCTTAAAAGACCAATATATAGACAAACCGCAACTTATGGGCACTTTGGTAGAACAGATATTTCCTTACCGTGGGAAGAACTAAATAAAGTTGAGGATTTGAAGAAATATTTATAGGGAGTGAGTATAATGAATTGGATCACAAATTTGATTGTAGTATTAGTACTTATTATTTTATTTGTGCTATTTGTAATAAGATTGAGATATAAACTTCTAAAACTATGGACTGAAGTTTCAGAAAAAGAAGTTCATTTTCATAAATTACTACAGGAAACTACTATTTTATTTTATGAAAACAGAGTCTTACTTCAAAACGAAGAAAATGCACAAATTATCAGAACATTATTTAAGTATCGTAAAAAAAAGTTAAGATTACACTTGCTTAAAGATAGACAAGATCTATTTTCAAATCTATATGAGATTATTGATGATGTTGAAGACCAAGATAATGAACAATTAACTCTAATTAGAGTTAAGTTTGAAGAACTTCAAAAATGTAGAAGACTTTATAACTCGAAAATTCTTGTTTACAATCAAACCATTAGTGTTTTTCCAACAAGATTTTTAGCAATTAAGATGAATTTACAAATTAAAGAATATTTTGGTTAAAAACACCTGAAAAGGTGTTTTTTTTAGATATTTTGACCATATTTACAAGCGTTTACACTAAATTTAATAAAACACTTGCATTAAATTATATAATAGGTATAATATTACTATATTTAAGTAATTTATTTATACGAACTGAGGCTGACTATGATGAATGATATCTTATTAAAAGATTCGATCTCTGTACAAAATCTAGCCGTTTTTATTATAGACGACCTTGTTTATTTCTCACTAAAAAAATATAAGAAATAGGATGATTATCTGACAAAGATAACCATCCTTTTATCATTTCAGGAGGACTTAAAGGATGAAAACTGTTGTTATTGGAGTAATTGGTGCGGATGTACACGCTGTTGGAAACAAAATAATTGACTATGTTTTAACTGAAAAAGGATACAATGTAGTTAATATTGGTGTTTTATCATCACAAGAAGATTTTATCAATGCTGCTATTGAAACAGATGCAAAAGCTATTTTGATATCTAGTCTTTACGGGCATGGAGAACTAGACTGTAAATATATGCGAGAACAATGCGAAGAAGCTGGGCTTGATGATGTTAAGTTATATGTTGGTGGAAATATTGTTGTTGGGAAACAAGACTTTAAACAAGTAGAAAAGCGATTTAAAAAAATGGGATTTGATAGAGTATACCCACCTGGGATGAAAATCGAACAGGCTCTAGATAATCTGAAGGAGGATATAGGAATCTGATGAAACCCTATCTTTTAGTTGATTTTGGATCAACTTATACCAAGATTACCGCAGTAGATTTAGAAAACAATTATATTATTGGTACTTCAAAAGCTACAACAACTGTAGATACAAATGTGCTTGATGGTTATGACAAAGCTATGAATAGATTACTCCGAAACCATCCTGATATAAAAGAGGACAATATATCTGGTTTTTCTGCATGTAGTAGTGCAGCTGGTGGTTTGAAAATGGCAGCAATTGGACTTGTAGAAGAGTTAACTGTTGAAGCTGCTAAAAGAGCATGTCTTGGTGCGGGTGCAATTGTAAATATGAATTTTTCACACCATATGACAAAAAGAGAAGTAAATAAACTTAAAGAAGCAGACATTGATATTATTTTGCTAGCTGGTGGAACTGATGGTGGAAATAAAGAATGTATCATTCATAATGCTAAAAAACTTAAAGACGCAGAAATTAAAGTTCCAATAATAATAGCTGGGAACAAAGAAGCTGTTGATGAAATAGAAGAGTTGTTTGAAGGAACTGAAATAGAGTACTTTGTTGTTGACAATGTAATGCCACAACTTAAAAAACTTTATGTAAAAGCTGCAAAAGAAGTTATTAGAAAAATCTTTATTGATAAAATTATTGAAGCAAAAGGAATAAAGAAAGCCGAGAAAAAAATCGGTGAAATCATTATGCCAACACCGGAAGCCGTGTTACTAGCTGCTGAATTATTATCTAAAGGCTATGAAGACGTTGAAGGATTTGGCGAACTAATGGTTATTGATATTGGTGGAGCAACAACTGATGTACATACCATTGGAGAAGGATTCCCTAAAAGAACAGAAGTAATAATGAAAGGTCTTCAAGAGCCTTTTGCTAAACGTACTGTTGAGGGTGATCTTGGAATGAGATATAGTGCTAATGCACTACTACACCTAGTTTCAGATTATGAGTTTAGAAAATATTTTGATGAAGATGATAAATGTAATCATAATATTGCTAAATCTCTTGAAAGAAGAAAAGAACATGTTGATTTCATTCCACAAACAAAAGATGAAGAAGAGTTTGATAAAGCAATTGCTAAAATATGTTGCGATGTATCAATCAGTAGACATGTAGGACATGTTGAAGTAGTTTCTACACCGCTTGGAAGCATGTATTACCAAACAGGTAAAGATTTATCTGATATTAAATATGTTATTGGTACTGGTGGAGTTTTAATCAATAATTCTGATGCTAAAAACATCCTAAGATCAGTAAATAAAAAATCAAATAAGAAATTAGAACTAAGACCTAATAATCCTGCAATCTTAATTGATCGTAGTTACATTATGTCTGCAATGGGATTGTTATCTCAAAAGTATCCTAAAAATGCACTACAAATTATGAAACAGTATTTACTTTAAGGAGACTATATATGGTTAAAAATAAAAAGATGACGCTAGCTGCTTTTCTAGCAATTAGAAAAGAAGTTTTGCTGCAATGGCCAACAGGAGAGCATCCTGCCCTAGATTTAGAAGAATCTGTAAAAAGATTAAAAAGTGTTCCACCCCATAAAAACTTTGCAATGAAATTAAGAAAAGCAAAAAAAGAGGGAGTAACACTCATTCAACCACGCGCTGGAGTTGCTCGTCTTGATGAACATATAGAATTACTCCAATACTTAGAAAAAGAAGGACATGCTGATTTTTTGCCATCTACAATTGATTCATACACTAGACATAATCGTTATGATAATGCTGAAGATGGAATAATAGAATCAGAGAAACAAGGAAGATCATTATTAAATGGGTTCCCTGCGGTAAACCATGGAGTTGATGGTTGTACTAAAGTTTATGAAAATGTTAATTCACCTCTTCAAGCAAGACATGGTACACCCGATGCAAGATTGTTATCTGAAATTATCCATGCATCAATGTGGACTTCAAATGAAGGTGGAGGAATTTCATACAACATACCTTACGCTAAAATAATCAGTTTAGAAGACACAATTAAATACTGGCAATATGTCGACAGATTAGTCGGATATTACTATGAACATGGAGTTGAACTAAATCGTGAACCTTATGGTCCGCTAACTGGAACACTTGTTCCACCATCAATTTCAAATACTGTCGCAATAGTTGAAAGTATATTAGCTGCTGAACAAGGAGTTAAAAATATTACTGTAGGTTATGGACAAGGTGGAAACCTTGTTCAAGATATTGCTGCTTTAAGAGCACTTGAAGAACAAACAAACTATTACCTTAAATTATTTGGTTATGAAGATGTCTTTATAACTACTGTTTTCCATCAATGGATGGGAGGATTCCCAGCTAATGAAAGTGAAGCAATAGGTTTGATTGGTTACGCTAGCACAGTAGCCGCTCTTGGAAAAGCTACAAAAATGATTACTAAAACAACTCACGAATCAGTGGGTATACCAACAAAAGAAGCAAATGCTAAAGGATTAAGAACTTCTAAAATGGTAGTTAATCTTTTAAAAGATCAAAAGATGCCAGATTCAGTTGAGTTAGATGAAGAAATTAATCAAATTAAAAAAGAAGTAGATGCTTTAATACATGCTATAGTTAAAGCAGGTAAAGGAGACATTGCTCAGGGAGCAGTTAATGCTTTTAAAGAAGGATTTATTGATATTCCTTTTGCACCCAGCGAACTTAATAACGGGAAAATATTACCGGCAAGAGACATTGATGGTAAGATTAGAATATTAGAAATGGGAAATCTTGCGTTTCCTGAGGAAATAAAAGAGTTTCATCGCAAGAAGTTAGAAGAAAGAGCTAGAATTCAAAATCGTGAAATATCTATTCAAATGGTAATAGATGATATTTATGCAATAGCAGATGGAAGTTTAGTCGGAATTTCAAAAAAATAAAGGAGATTACAATGAAAATATTAGATATAATTTGCTCTCAATCATTAACTGGGTTTTATTTTGATGATCAAGCCGCAGTTAAATTAGGTGCTAAACAAGATGGATTTAGATACGAAGGAAAACCTTTAACATCAAAATTCTCATATATTAGACAAAAAGGTGAAGCTGTGTCTATCATGATTATTTTGGAAGATGGACAAGTAGCACTTGGAGACGCAACGGCTGTTCAATACAGTGGAGCAGGCGGAAGAGACCCTTTATTTAATAGCGCAGATGGAATAGCGCAAATAGAAAAGTATATTAAACCATTACTTATAGGTAAAGACATAGAATCATTTAAAGAACTCGCTTCTTTAGTCGATTCATTTAAAATTGATAACAAACTTATTCATACAGCACTTCGTTATGGAATAACTCAAGCATTACTTGATGGTGCTTCAAAAGCTTATAAGATAACAATGGCTGAATTTGTAAGAAAAGAATACGGGATTAAAAGTAATGTTTATAAGAGAATCCCATTGTTTGCTCAAAGTGGAGATGACAGATATTCAAACGTTGATAAAATGATTATCAAAAGAGTAGATGTTTTACCTCATGCACTAATCAACAACATTGAAACAAAATTAGGATTTCATGGTGAAATTTTAAAAGAATATGTTGCATGGTTAAGTAAAAGAGTAAGTCATGTTAGTTCTGATGAATCTTACCACCCAATTTTCCATATTGATGTATATGGAACAATCGGAGTAATATTCGACAATGATGTAGAACAAATGTATAATTATATAAAAGAATTAGAAGAAACTGCACTTCCTTATAAACTTAGAATAGAAGGTCCAGTTGATGCAGGTAACAGAGAAGATACAATGATAGCTCTTAGAGATATCACTAAGATGATTGATGATAACAACTGCACTGTTGAAATAGTCGCAGATGAATGGTGTAATACATTTGATGATGTAAAATACTTCGCAGATAATAAAGCAGGACACATGCTTCAAGTGAAAACACCTGATTTAGGTGGAGTTAACAACATTATAGAAGCACTTCTTTATTGCCGTAAAAGCAATATTGGTGCCTATAGTGGTGGGTCATGCAATGAAACTAACATTTCCGCAGAAGTAACAACCAATATAGCAATAGCTTGTGAAGCAAAACAATGTCTTGCTAAACCTGGTATGGGAACTGATGAAGGTATTATGATTGTAAACAATGTAATGAATAGAACATTAGCCCTAATAAATAGATAGGATTTGATTTTATGAAAACTAGTGCTGGATCTCTTGAATCAAGTGATTGTTTAATCACAATCAATGATTCAAGTGAATTAGAGATTGTCATTGAAAGTGTTGTATTTGCTCAGTTTGGTGATCAAATAAAAGAAGTAATAGTGAATACTCTAAATGAACATAATATTACTAATGTTATAGTTCAGTGCTTTGATAAAGGAGCACTTGATTATACAATAAAATCAAGACTAGAAACTGCGATAAACAGAAGAGGTGAACATAATGAGTAGAAGTTATTTGTTTATTCCTGGAAACACTCCATCAATGATTCAAAATCTTGATGTTTTTGAGAGTGACGCAGTAATCATTGATTTTGAAGATTCAGTCACAAGTTACGACAAAGATGCTGCTAGGATATTAATCAAAAACTTCTTAAAAAAATACTCATATAAAGATATCAATCTTTACATTCGTATTAATAGCGCAGGTAGCGACTATTTTCTTGACGATGTAAAGGATACGCTAGACTTAGATATCATTGGTTATGTTTTACCAAAAGCCAGTGTAAAGGCTATTATTGAGCTTAATAAGCTATCATCAAAACAAATTATTCCAATAATCGAATCACCACTTGCATTACTTAATGTAAAAGAGATTGCAAGAGAAGATAATGTAACTGCCTTATTACTTGGCGCAGAAGATTATACTAAAGAACTTGGAATAAAAAGAAGTTTAGAAGGTAAAGAAATATTTTATGCTAGAAGCATTGTAGCTATAACAGCTAATGCATATAATATTGATTCAATAGATACACCATATACAAACAAAGATGATATGGAAGGATTACTTGTTGATTCAGAGAATGCTCTTAATTTAGGTTTTACATCAAAATCATCAATTCATCCAAATCAAGTAGACATAATTAATAAAGTATTTGCTCCGTCTCCTGATGAAATAACACAGGCTAGAAGAATTATTAAGAAAAGCACAGAATCAAACAAAGGAGCTTTTAGTTTAGATGGTAAAATGATTGATCTACCTATCATAGAAAAAGCAAAAAAAGTCTTAGAAAAGGCAAAAAAATTTAATTTGTAGGTGATTTTATGAAAGAAAATTTGGGACAAAAAATAAAAGTCATCAATCACATTGATGAACTTTTTACTTTAATTGATATTTGTGAAAACAAGAATATCAGTTTTCATCACCACTTACGTAATGGAGACTTTGTTCTTAATTACGTTCTTAAGAAATACTTAAAGGAAAATGTCCAAGGAATTAATCTATTTCCTAGTTCTATTTTTCCTAGTTATTTAGGTATTTTAGATTTAATTAAGAATAACCAAATTAACAATATAACAACAAACTATATAAATGGTCCGGTTGCAGAGTATATCTCTGAAAATGGATTGTCTGGAATTCTTAGAATGCAAACACATGGTGGTAGAGCTAGAAGTATTATCGAAGGTAAGAGTAAAATAGATATAGCATTCATCGCAGCTCCTTACGTAAATCACTATGGAGACACAGTTGGATATCTTGGTAAGAATAAATGTGGAAGCCTTGGGTACGCTATAGCTGACAGTATCCATGCTAAAATAAAAGTATTGGTAACTGATAATTTAGTTGATGAAGAGATATTACATCCAGAAATATCAGGGAGTAATATTGATTATATATTGCTTGTCGATTCTATTGGAGACAGACAAGGAATTGTGTCAGGAACAACTCAGGTAACTAGTAATCCAGTTGGAGTCAAAATAGCTAAGAATACTTCAACACTACTCAAAGATTTAGGAACAATTAAAAATGGGTTCTCATTTCAAAGTGGAGCTGGTGGGATTAGTTTAAGAGTAACAAAAGATGTTAGAGATATTATGATAAAAGAGAATATTAAGGCTAGTTTCTTTAGTGGTGGTATTACTAAGTACCACGTTGAAATGCTTGAAGAAGGTCTTGTAGATAAATTATATGATGTACAATGTTTTGACTTAGAAGCAATAGAATCACTAAGTAAGAATGAATTTCACATTCCAATAAGTGCATCTAGATATGCTAATCCATCTGATGAATCTCAAATTATAAAGGATTTAGATATTGTTATTTTAGGGGCTACAGAAATTGATTATGATTTTAATGTAAATGTGACAACTGATTCTCATCAAACACTAGTTGGAGGAAGTGGCGGACATAGTGATACAGCCACTGAATCTAAAATATGTGTAATAGTTTCACCTTTAATTCAAGGAAGAATTCCTGTAATTAAAGAAAGAGTCACAACAATCACTACTCTAGGTAAAAATGTTGATTGCTTTGTCACAGAAAGAGGAATAGCAATTAACCCTCTAAGAAAAGACTTAATTAAGAAACTAAAAGGATCTAAATTAAAGATCCTTACGATACAAGAATTATCTGAAATTGCTCATAATTTTACGAATATTCCAAAAGACATAGTGAAACGTGATAAAATAATAGGGGAAGTAGAAGATCGTACTTTTGAAATAATTGATTATATTTATCAAAAATAAGAGGTGAATTATATGTTTAATATTAAAGAAGTAATTCTGGATGAAGAAAGAGAACTCTTAATATCACTTTTAGACAAGAATAATCTTGATTATGAATATGACATTGATTATTCTATCTTAGTTTACGATGAGTCATTATTAATAGGTACAGCGTCACTCTCTAATAACGTAATGAAATGTTTTGTAGTAGTTGCCGAGTATAACGGTAAAAACGTTACTAATCTCATGTTTTCACATCTTGTTAACATCCTAAACCAAAAGAATGTCTTTCATTATTTTGTGTATACTACACCAAATAATCAACTTATATTCAAAAGTTTAAACATGAAAAAAATTGTTGAAACAATGAATACTGTACTGTTTGAGGGCGGGGAAGAGATTACTAATGTATTAAAGAATTTAAAAAAAGAATACGGAATATCTAACAATAAGAAAGCATGTGTTATTATTAACGCTAACCCAATGACACTTGGGCATTTATTCTTAATAGAAACTGCAGCTAATGAAAATGATGAAGTATTAGTATTTGTAGTTAGTGAGGATTTGTCGAGTTTCCCTTTTATTGATCGCTTCGAAATCATAAAAAAATCAACTGCTCATTTAGAAAATGTAACTGTATTACCTACATTATCTTATCTAGTATCTAAAATTACATTCCCTAAATACTTCCTAAGAGAAGATCAATTAATCAAAGATGAACAAACACTTGTTGATGTTCTAGTTTACAAAGAATACTACACAAAGATATTTAATATCAAAAAAAGATATTTAGGAGAAGAACCCTTCTCTTTTAATACTGACAAATATAACAAAGTACTCAAAGATCATTTAGGAAGTCATATTGTTATTATTGATAGAAAAAAAGTAGGTTCTCATGTAATAAGTGCCTCGCTTGTAAGAAGATTAATCAAAGCAAATAAACTTAAAAAGGTTAAAAAATATGTTCCTCTTGCTACTTATGAGTATTTAACAAGTGACTTAGGACAAGATATCATAAACAAAATAAAGGAAAGCAAACTAGGTAGGCACTAATGTCTTTAGTATTACAAGCACGAGAAAAAAGAGCACAACATATAACTGAACTTATGAAGGAATACAAATATAAAACAATTGTAGTTTTAAAATTAAATGTACCAGGTGCTAATAAAAACCAAAATAGACTAAAATTCATATCTAATCTATATGATTCTTTTATCAAAAGAGAATTTATAGATAAGATAAAACATAAGGGAGAAGTAAAATCCATTGATGGGGATTATGTCTATTATGTAGTTGAAGAAGAAGGAAATGTAGTAAAAGAAAAAACAATCTTAATTGAGGAAGAAAATTCACTTGGAAAATTAGTGGATATAGATGTATATAACAAAACCTCAATAACAAGAGAAGATGTACAATGTGAAATGAGAAAGTGTTTAATTTGTAATAACTATTCGCATGTATGTGTTAGAAATCAGACTCATACTCATGAAGAGTTATTTCATAAGATTGATGAAATAACTGAAGAATATTTATTTGATTATATATTAAACAAAGCAATTAAAGGCATTAATTGTGAACTTAATCTATACCCGAAATTTGGCTTAGTATCAGCCCGTGATAGTGGTTCTCACACAGATATGAACTTTCAAACTTTTGTAAATAGTATTTATGCGATTAAACCTTACTTAAAAGAATTCATTCTATATGGATTAAGTGATATAGAGGATCCAATTAAACTTAAAGAGATTGGTATTAGAGCTGAAAAAGCGATGTTTAATGCTACGAATAATATTAATACCCATAAAGGTTTGATTTTTATTATGGGTATTTTCTTACCTGTAATGTCAAGAGCTATTAGGAATAATTATGGCATTTTATTTATAAAAAAAGAAATCATCAAAATAGGTGAACTTATTATTGGTGATTATTATGATAATATAAGTATTAAAAAAACTTTATCTCACGGAGACAAAATTTATTTAAATTATGGGATCAAAGGAATAAGAGGAGAAGTTCTGAATGGTCTTAGCCTAATCTATGAAATCCCTAGTTATAAAAATAAACAAATAATCAATATTCATCACGAATACTTAACTTATTTAATGAGTGAACTAGATGATACAACAATTATTCATAGAAATGATATTGAAACATTAAATGAAGTAAAAGAAACAATGAAAAATGTAGTTAAAGATGGTGGATATTCAAATAACATCGCCCTAGTAGAAAATATTAGTAACCAGTATAAAAAAAGAAACATATCGCCAGGTGGAAGCGCTGATATGCTTGTAGTAAAAATCATATTTGAAGAATTGAAATACTTATTAAAATAAAAACTATAATTGAAAAACACCTCAATTATAGTTTTTTTAATGTTTATTCAGTTTTTTCACAACATAAATATTACTTATATAGTATAGTCTAGTATTCTGATATATTGTATTTGCTAGACTACCTCCTATTTTATTGTTTTTACTAAGAGCCTTAATGAATGAAGTTATATTCTTTGAAAGCATTGGAATAACTATTTTAGTAGTTGATGATTTTAATATGTATCTAGGCTTATGAAGTAATATTAGCCATGTTTTCTTGAATTTTATATCATAATCTTCATCCCATTTAATAAATCTTCTTCTATATTTAATCCCATTAGACAAAACTTTATATTTAGTTTGTCTTTTATCATATCTAGTTAAACCAAAGATAATAAATAATTGTAGTAAAATTACTCCTCCAGTTGCTATAGAAGCAGTTAAGTTGTTAACAATGGCTGGAACAAACATAAATCCAATGATAATTAAGTAAAATATGAATGCAGGTAAACCTGCTTTTATTTTAGTTTTAATAGAATTATCATTATGATCTAGTAAAACATATTTACTTTTAGCAAAGAAATTATATAAAGGTCTAATCATCCATATTAATACTAATAAAAGCCCTATCCATGTTAGCATATATTTAAACATTGTTATACCTCCTATAAGCTATACTAATATATTAACATTAATTAGGTGAACACTCCCACTACTTACAATTGGTATTGTTGAAGTAGGGGCTTCTTGGGTAGAGCGAACTACCGTTCGCTAATTAATCAAGCTATCAAGGTTGTCCCATCCTCTATTATGCTATTATAACGTAGTTTTCTGATTTTATCCATTCAAAGTCTTACATAATAATATTATACCAAATATTTCTAATAGTGAAAAATGCAGAAAACACTATATTTTAATAAAGCGCTTTTGTCTTATTTTACTGCTTATGTTCTTTGCCATAATTTATAGTATGATATAATGAGATTAAATGAAGTATTAATAGCAACTTAAATAAGAAGAATTGAGGACAATTTAATGATTGATTATAATAATAAAATAAATGAAGTTACCTATCATTTTAATGTTAAGAAAAACAAAAAACTGAAAACTGATTTATTTCTTAGATTATGTAAAAAGGTTGGAGAAGAAAAAGAAGAAGATACTGAGATTAGTGCTATGATTAGTGAAACCTTTTCATTGCTTGCTGAAATTAGTCATGATGAAGATGCTAAAACAGGGACTTATAAAAAGTCTTTTAGAATACTCAAAAAAACAGTTAGAAAGAAATTAGGATACACGGCTAAAGGTGTTATTCAAGAAGAGTATGCTGGGATGGGTATTGCTCTTGGGGTTGCATTTGGTAGTATATTTTTTAGTATGGATTCATCATATATGGCTATAGGAATACCAATTGGTTTAGCAATAGGTGTTTCGATTGGAAGAAACAAGGAGAACGATGCGGAAAAAGCTGGGAAAGTATATTGAATTCAAAATCATAATTATTTTTTCTACTTTTCAATCAAAAAGACCATGATAAATTCTATCATAGTCTTTTCTTATTTTTACTGTAACACTAAAGCTAAAAACCTTTTTTGTATAACTTTAAGAAACTGTCTACGACTAAAGGAGAAAATTGAATAGATTTATTTGATGATATAATCTCGATAGCTTCTTCATGAGATAACTTACTTCTATAAGGTCTATCAGATGTCATTGCATCCCATGCATCTGTAACAGAAATTATTTGGGAAACTATTGGAATACTATCTCCTACAAGCCCTGATGGATATCCTTTACCGTTCCAATGTTCATGATGATGAAGTACATTTTTAGAAACATTAGATAATGATTTTAATTGTTTAAGAGCTTCATAAGCCCATACTGGATGTAACTTTATTAATTCGAATTCTTCTTCAGTAAGTTTCCCTTTTTTATTTAAGATTTCTAAGGGTACTAATAATTTTCCGATATCATGAATTATCCCAGACCAATAAGTTTCTTGTATTTCTAAGTTTGATAATTCTAAATCTTCTGCAATTTTTTTTGATAATATAGCTACATTATCACAATGACCTTTTGTATAAGGAGTATACTGTTCTAACATAATGTTCATAGCATGAACCATGTCTATGACTTGATTTTTCTGTTGCTCAAATAATTCATTTGTTTTTTCTTTAACTTCAGTAGAAATCTTTTTATTTTGAGTTTTAAGCTTATAATTCAAATTATAGTTTTCAAGAAATTTAGAATATAAAATTCTCGAAAATCCCCAAGAAAAAGCAACAAGAAGTATAAGTGTAGTTATTTTTGGTGTATAGGGACTTTCAAATAAGAAACCGCCTACTAGAACTCCTGTAAAAAAAACGTATATCAAACTAATAGAAAATATAATTGCGTGATACTGCCATTTTAAGTATAAGAGAGTAGAAACTGATAAAACTACTATTGAATAAGTTCCAAACAATTCATATCGATTTGGTACAAATGCTAGCAAACTAGAACTCCAAAACATTACACTTATAATTTGAATGAAAATTAAAAGAGTATGATATACAGTAATAGTTCTATTTTTTGGTTTATAAATTTGAAACAAAATAAATATTATGACAGAAGAGATAAGAAAAATAAAATTTAGTGTTTTTATAATTTGAACATCGTCTTCAATATATGATATTAAACACATTACAAGAGAAATAAAAACCATAATAATAGAAAAAGTATTTGATCTACTATAATTAATAAAACGAACACTTTTTTTAAATAAGTTTACATTTTTTTCCGGATATGGTTTTAAAAAAGAATTAAATACGTTTTTCATAGTTTCACCACCATTTATATATATTAATTATATTATATGAAAAAAGATAATTCAAGTATCTGTCTTATATTGATTATAAAAAGTACATACACTACACTATTTGGGGCTCAATCTAATATTCTGTCTTTTGTTTTATTCGTTTGTGTTATAATGTAGTAGAATAGAAAGTAAGCGAGGTGTTTTATATGGATAAACGTATAGAATTATCAGTAATATTAAGCAAAAAGAATCCAGAAAAATTAAAAATGGTTGTAGGATTTGATGGATTTGTTGATGAAATTATTCATGTTGTAGATAAACGAATGGATAGTGAGCATTTTACTAGAATTAATACAATTGAAGCATTAGGAACTAGGATTGTAAAAGCTAGTGGATTATCTACTAATATAGAGTTAGTTCCAACAATTAAAAAAATTGGTGGAAATGGTCCTATTATGTGTAATGCATTATCAAAGCATAACCCATCTATTTCTTATATGGGTGCATTAGGTTATCCATCTATTGATGATGTATTTAAAGAAATGGAAGACAAAGTTAGTCTTTATTCATTTGCTACAAACGGACATACCGATGCACTTGAATTTGATGATGGTAAGTTATTATTAGGTAAAATGCAATCATTGAATGACGTAACTTATGAGAATTTGTTAAAAGCCGTTGGGGAAAAAGAATTTGTTACCATATTAAATAATGCAGACTTGTTTGCTAATGTAAACTGGAGCATGTTACCAAATCTAACTGATTTATGGGAAAAAGTAGCAGATAATATATTACCCAAATTGCCAATTAAAAAGAAAAAGCCTTACTTTTTTGTTGATTTAGCTGATCCAGAGAAAAGAGAAGATGATGAAATAAAAAGAGCACTTGAAATCTTAAAACGATATACCAGCAACTTTTTTGTAGTACTTGGGTTAAACAAAAAAGAAGCTTACGATATAGCTAATGTATTGGATTTGTTTGATGACCAATCATTGAAGCACATGCAAGTATCCTTAGAAGACTTAAATATTGCTTTACAAGAGTATTTAGGTATTGATTGCGTCGTAATTCATCCTGTTGATAGATCGTGTTGTGTGATAAATGGTGAGTTTTATATGGAAGCTGGACCTTACATTACAAAACCTAAATTATCAACTGGGGCAGGAGATAACTTTAATGCTGGGTTTATGTTAGGGTTGTTACTAGGATTAAAACCAGATCAAGCACTTTTAACAGGGATGTCTACTTCAGGATTTTATGTTAGAAATGCAAAAAGTCCAGAATTTAAAGAGTTATATACATTTATGAATGATTGGGCAGAAGATAAGATTGAATAAAATAATAAACGATAAATAAGATAGTGTTATTTATAAAACAAATATATAGAAATTTAAGACAGGGAAACTATATTTTTTAAATTTATTAGGTTCTTTTGTTTTTAAGTTTAAAAAAGTATAATAATATTAACTATACATTTAATTGAGAGGTAAATACTATGAATATAAGAGACTTGGTTCGTAATAAAAAGAACTTTTCGTTTCACCTAAATGAAAAGCTTGATATTGAAGCTATTAGTTATGATTTGTATTCTAATAGAGGAAAAGACCTTATCAATGAAAATATTGAAGTAGTATTAAGTGGATTGTTTTGTAATGAAGAATTTAGCAATGAAGGATATGTGAAATCTTTACTGCTAAAATTAAAAAATGCAATTGATACAAAAACAAATACGGTAGAACAAGTCATTGTTTCAGACGTAAATCTTAAAGCTCCTTTTTATTATTCTTTTTCTTTAGGTATAGAAATCGTTATGATTAAAACTCCTAAAATTGTTTTAAAGTTTAACAGATTTGAAGAATCTTTTGCAAATGAAGAGTTTTATGAAAAACTTTTTAAAGATATAGAAAAAGAATTTGATGTTTTCTTAAAAAGAGAAAAAATAAGCCGTTTCGTAGTAGACTATTCATTTAAAAAACCGAAGGTTTATGCAGATAATAACTTTCCTGTATTATTAAATATGAAAAAAAGCGAGACTAATTATTATCAATTAACTGATTCAGATAATGAAAATCCTGTAATACATTTAGATTTATTTCTTAAGGGGATTAAATTATTAGAAAGTAATGAATTAACGTTCTACACTGAAGAGTGCATGATTGATAATATCTGGATAAAATGTGATGTAAAAATAGTAAAAAAAGATGAACAAGGAAATTGTTTGCTTATAGCTGGAGTTGTTTATGATATTTCTAGCAGAAATAAACATAAAGATATTGAATATTTATATACTATATATGAAAAAGCGATTACATCTGGAGGCATTGGAGTTTTTTATTATAATTTGGTAAATCATAGTCAAGAGTACTTTGATTGTAATATAATTTATAAACGTATGTTAGGGTTAGAACAACAGGAAAATGGGTATTACTTACAATCAGACTTTACTAAGTGTTTGCTTCCTTTAGAAGATGAAATCGGAGATAATGCAAGTATATTAAAATCTTTAAGTAATATAATGAAAGGTGATCTTGAAGGAACAAATGATGATATATTAAAAATAAAAAATCTTCAGACTAATGAAATAAAATACTTACTATCATCATCAAAGATTGATCTTAAATATGAAGATGGTACACCAAAAAGATTTGGTGGGATTGTTATTGATATAACCGATCGCATTGTCAAAGAGAAGAAACAAATCGAATTTGCTTATGTTGATGAATTAACAAGATTATCAAATAATAGAAAACTGTATAAAGATTTAAAAAATAAGAAATCTGGCATTGGTTTATTCTTTGACTTGGATAACTTTAAAAAAATCAATGATAAAAATGGACACTTATTCGGAGATCAAGTTCTAAGAATTTATGGAAATTCTTTCTTAGAAATATCTAAGAAATATAATAATGTAACTTCATATAGATTATATGGTGATGAATTCTTTGTATTCGCAGAAGGACTCAAAGTAGACTTCGCAAACACTTTCGATAAAGAACTAAATGAAATGGTAACAAAAAAAGTGAATGATTTAAAACCAGGTATCAAAGTAGCTGCATCTATGGGATATAGCATATTAGATGATGCTAAAGATTTTGAAGAATTTATAAAACTTGCAGATTATGCAATGTATAAAGAAAAAATAAAAGGAAGAGAAAAAAACTATAAACGATAAATATCATCTTTTTGTATTTAGAAGATAAAAGAAATAATAAAATGGAATCTATAAAATTGACACAAAAAAACTGTGTATGTTTTATAGATTCCATTTTACTAATCTAATACATCCTTTTTTATTACCCCTTTATGCTCTATAGGTGATATGACTTCTTTATAAAGTATAAAGATATCTAATTTTTAATAATGTATCAAGTTGCATTAGTAAGTATGTTATTATATATATGATTTACTATTGTTATAGTGTATATTTAATAAAGTAAAATAAGATAAATTAATTAAGGTGGAGATTCAGTTATGGAAAATCAAGATAAACCATATAAAAGAAGAGTTAGATACAAGGGAAAATACCCAAAAGCATATAAAGAAAAATATAAAGAATTAAACCCTGATAAATATGGAGATACTGTAGCTCATGTTATAGACAAAGGAAGTACTCCAGCAGGGATGCATATCCCTATTATGGTAAAAGAGATTCTTGATTTTTTAAAGATAGTTCCAGGACAAATTGGATTAGATGCTACATTAGGTTATGGTGGACATACCTTAGAAATGCTAAAATGCTTAGAAAAAAAAGGACATTTATATGCCCTTGATATAGATCCAATCGAGTTGCCAAAAACAAAAGCAAGATTAGAGAAAGAAGGATTTGGTGAAGAAATACTAATTACCGAGTTAATTAACTTTTCTGATATTGATATGGTATTAGAAGAAACTGAGCAATTTAATTTTGTATTAGCGGATCTTGGAGTATCATCAATGCAAATTGATAATCCTGAAAGAGGATTCTCATTTAAGAATGATGGTCCATTAGATTTAAGAATGAATCCAGAAATTGGAATTCCAGCTTCAACTCGGTTAAGAAGATTATCACAAATCGAGTTAGAAGGTATGTTAACTGAAAATGCAGATGAACCTTATGCTGAAATTATATCAAAAGCAATAATAGCAGCAAAAGAAAATGGGACATATATTGATACAACACAAAAACTCCAAATAGTAATAAGTGATGCTTTGCAGTTTATCCATGTAAACTCAAGAGAGCGAGATATTAAGAAATCATGCCAAAGATCATTTCAAGCTTTAAGAATTGATGTGAATAGAGAGCTTGAATCTATATATAACTTTTTAGAAAAGTTACCATTTGCACTTGCATCAGGCGGGCGAGTAGCGATACTATCATTTCACTCAGGAGAAGACAGACTGGTTAAGAAATCATTTAAAAGGTACTTGAGAGAAGGAATTTACAAAGAAATATCTTCTGAAATCATTAGACCGACAGATGAAGAATGCAGAATTAATAATCGTGCAAAATCTACAAAAATGAGATGGGCAATAAAAGCATAAAATACTAAATAGAAAAGAGGATATTATGGGAAAAAAGTATATTGAAGAAAATATCGAAAAACTAAGAAAACAAAGAGACGATAATGTAATTGGTGGTTACCGTGATTTAGTTGTAAAGACATATAAATACATTAAAAAGCAAATAGATAAATCCGAATCAGGATATTGTAATCCTAAAAACTCAGATATAAGTAACTTTGTTTATGGAAATAAAAATGAAGAAAGCAAAATAAGAAGCTTTATTAAGGATTTGAAAAAATCCAATTATTTAACAGTGTATGGTGTTGCTGAAGAAAGAGAAGTTAAAATTATAAAAGATCTAGACTTTTAGTATTTGTTATAATGCAATAAAAGGCTGTCTAATTGATATGATACCTCTAAAGTAGACATTTTATTAATCAAAATGGCAAAATGAACCAAGATGGAAATAAATCATCTTGGTTCGTTTTTTTAGAACTATGTAATTGTTCATTTAGAATGTGATACGGTGAGTGAATTGATAGGATGTTAGTAGACACAAAGTGATACATGTCTTTATTAACATCTTTTTGTATGTGTAAAGAAAAGAGTGAGGGAATCGAGTAAAATAGTGAATATTCATTTCAGTATTGTACAACGAACAAAAATATATAATTATGTAAAAAGGTATTGTGCAACGAACAAAAATATAGTATAATACTAATTGAGGTGATCAACATGATCAGAAGAGACTTATATTTAAATCAAATACGACCATTTATGCAGAAGGATTTAATCAAAATAATTATTGGGATTCGTCGTTCAGGTAAGTCAACATTGATGAAACAAATTATTGAGGAATTAAAAGAGAATGGTGTAAAAGATAGTCGTATTATATATCTTAATTTTGAGGACTATCAAATTAGAGAATATAAAGACATAGATACGTTATACAATTACTTAGAAAAGAATGTGGTTGAGGGAGACAAAACATATATATTTCTTGATGAAATACAAGAAGTAGAAAACTTTGAACAAGTCGTGAATTCCCTTAATGCAACAAAAGATGTTGATATATATTTAACAGGTTCAAATTCAAAAATCCTTTCAGGTGAATATGCAACATTGCTTACAGGAAGATATAAAAGCTTTAAAGTGTTCCCCTTTTCATTTAAAGAGTTGTTAGAATATCATGGGAACAAGGATAAGAAAGAACTATTTGATTTATTTATTAGATATGGGGGATTTCCTGTTATTCAAAGTTTTGATCTTGATGATCAAAAAATATCAATATTGAGAGATCTATATGATTCGATTGTCATCAAGGATATTGTTCAAAGACATAATGTTTCTGGTGTAGATGCATTAGATAAATATATTAGTTATTTACTAAATACAGTTGCCACACAATTTAGTGCTAAAAACATTATAAATTATTTCAAAAATGAAGGTAGAACAATCAGTAAAGAGACGTTATATAATTATATAAGTTATGCAAAAGAAGTTTTGTTAATATATTCAGCAAAAAGATACGATTTAAAAGGAAAGAAACTACTAACTACCAACGAAAAGTATTTTGTAAATGATCAAGGACTTAGAGCAACTAAATTTGATAATATAAAAGACATAGAAAAAACATTAGAAAATATTGTGTTTTTTGAGTTGTTAAGAAGAGGCTATGAAGTCACAGTAGGAAGCATTGGTGATAAAGAAATAGATTTTATCGCAACCAAAAACAATACTATTGAATATTATCAAGTAACTTATATTATGGAAACATCAAAAACAAGGGACAGAGAATTTGGTTCATTAAATATGGTCAAGGATCAGTATCCAAAATATGTTTTATCACTAGATAATGTTAATTTTTCTCAATTTGGAATTATTCATAAGAATATAATAGATTTTCTTCTTGAATAGAACATAATATACATATCCTATTAAGTTGCAACTAAAAGCGATACAACGAGCCGTATCACAAATGACCTGAAAGAATACATAATATATCATATTTGGTACTTTTCTCACAAGAAAGTACCATTTTCTTATGATTGTGATAAACTAGATTGTAAAGAATAAATTTGAAGGTGATGATTATATGATTCCTATATTACTAATTATTGTATTGCTTACAGGTGTAAACGCATTGTTTGCAGCTAGTGAGATGGCTCTAGTATCTATAAATCCTAGTACAATGTATCAATTAAAACAAAAAAATACAAAAAGAAGTAATATACTAGAAAAAGTAACTAGAGACTCTACAAAGTACCTAAGTACAATTCAAGTAGCTATTACTTTTTCAGGGTTTTTGAGTAGTGCTTTTGCCGGATCACAGTTGTCTGGGTATCTAGTTAATTTCTTTAGTGATATTGGTATGGATGTACCTAATAATATCGCTATGATAATCATAACAGTATTATTATCATTCTTTACATTAGTATTTGGTGAGTTAGTACCAAAAAGAATCGCATTAAGTAAATCAATAAAGATTGCACTATTTAGTGCTCCTATAATATATATTGTTATGAAAGTGTTTGCTCCATTTGTATGGCTACTTACAGTCTCTACAAGAGGTGTTGTTAGATTATTTGGGATAAAGACTAGGCATAAAAAAGAAGATGTGACAGAGAAAGAAATCAGAGAATTAATTATATATGGACATATTGAAGGCCTATACCAAGAACAAGAAAAAGAAATGTTAGAAAGAATATTTCTTTTTGATGATTTAAGTGTTGAGAGCATTATGACACCTTTAGAAGAAGTAGTTTGGATTAATAGTAGTGATGTGAATGATGTGATGATTAATCAAGTAATAAAATCTAAGTTTTCAAGGATACCTATGTACAAAGATACAAAAGACAATATACAAGGTGTTGTAATCATAAAGGACATATTGAATCAGATGTATCATACAAAGGATTTAAATATAGATATTAAAGATGTAATAAGAGAACCATATATTGTTTTAAACACATTGAAGATTAATCGACTACTATTAGATATGAAACAAAAGAAACAACACCTAGCATTCATCATGGATGAATCAAATAAGGTGTTAGGTATTGTTACATTGGAAGATATCATTGAAGAGATAGTGGGAGAAATCTATGATGAACATGACAAGTAGTATTAAAGTTAAAGAGTTGCAATCATCATCTTTAAACAGAAAGTACTATTCTTAAAAGATAGTGCTTTATATATATAACAATATGATATGGTGTTACTACTATTTTACAACTTAAAATGCTATACCGAGTCGTACCATAGATGATTATTAGACATAATATAAAAGATATAACAAAGGCTTTTTTAACTGTTTAGAATGTGATACGCATGTTAGTGATTTTATATTTATAATTAAATGGAAATGAATCATCCGAAAAACTCGCAAAAGTGTTATACTAGTTAAGGCAAAATAAATAATGAAAATGGATAGTTGTTCATAATACACACATACTATCTCTATATAAAGGAGTACACATATTATGGAGTTTAAAGATTTGAATATAGTAGAACCAATATTAAAGGCACTAAAAATAAAAGAGTATAATAGCGCAACACCAGTACAAGAAAAATCTATACCAGTATTACTTAACAATCGAGATGTTCTAGGTAGTGCACAAACAGGAACTGGAAAGACAGCTGCTTTTGCTATTCCAATCTTGCAAAAAATATACTTAGAAAAATTAGAACAAAATACAACTGAGAAGAAAATAAAAGCTTTAGTTTTAGCACCAACAAGGGAACTAGCTTTACAAATATATGACAATTTTGTTGAGTATAGTAAATTTATTAACGTAAACTCAACTGTAGTTTATGGTGGAATAAAGCAAGCAAGACAAGTAAGAGATTTACAACGTGGTGTAGATATCTTAGTTGCGACTCCGGGGAGACTTCTTGATTTAATTCAACAAAGAAAACTATCATTATCTGATGTAAACTATTTAGTTTTAGACGAAGCAGATAGGATGCTAGACATGGGATTCATTAAAGATGTAAAGGAAATTGTCTCTATGGTAAAAAAAGAAAGACAAACAATGTTTTTCTCAGCTACTATGCCTAAAGATATAATGAACTTTGCGAATGAGATATTAAATAACCCTGTTAGAATACAAGTTTCACCTGTAGAAGAAACGATTGATAGAATCAAACAAACAGTGTATTATGTTTCTAAGAAATCAAAAATCAAACTACTAATTAAATTACTGAAACAAGAAGAATTAAAATCAGTTTTAATCTTTTCAAGAACAAAACGTGGGACAGACGATATCGTAAATGATTTAGACTTAGCTGGTATCAAATCATCAGCACTTCATGGGGATAAAGCACAGGGCGATAGACAAAAAGTACTTAAAGCTTTTAAAAAGAAAGAAATCAGAATCCTAGTCGCAACTGATATCGCGGAAAGAGGAATTGATATAAATGAAGTATCCCATGTAATTAACTATGATTTACCTGAAGTGCCTGAAACATATATTCATCGTATTGGGAGAACTGGTAGAGCTGGACATGGTGGAGTAGCAATTGCATTTTGTTCACCAAATCAATTCAATTTATTTCAAGATATTGAGAAACACATAAACATGAAAATTCCGATGTCCAAAGATAAAAAATTATCATTAGACCCATCCAAAATTGTTGTAGCACCACAAAAGAAGAAAAGTAATAAATCTGGTAATACATCAAACAACAATAGTAAAAACTATTCGTATTCAAGAAACAAATCTGGAAAGAAAAAAGTAGAACCAAAAGGTTTTTCTAAAAATGTTAATAAACAACGAGATAGAAGAAGTAAGTGATGGCACTATATTAGTAGAAATGAAAAGAAGTCTGTATAAAATACAGTCTTCTTTTTTATTAGATACTTTTAAAAAAGTGATATAAATTAAGAATTGATTAATTTCCATTATGTGTTTTCAATATAAAAATTTCATACGTTAATCTAACAGTGTGTATTTAATAAATAACCTAATCTTATTTACTATAAATAAAGTATTTTTCAGTTTGTAAACTTTCGCTATCCACAAAATAAATAATAATATTATCAGCACTGTTACCATCATACCAAATGACAATAGATCCAGCATAACAAGCATCTATAGTGATTGGATTACCAACATCATAAGCCGCATCTGAATCTGTAGTAATGTATAATGATTGATTGCAATATATATCATTACCAAGTCCAGGAGCATCGTTCCAATTAACAACACCAAGTTTACTACTGACTGAATTTGTAAAATTTAAGACATTAGTATTATCCGCATCTCCAGAACCATTCTCAATTTCCCAAGTCGTTTCTAAAAAAATAGATAGATAAGTTTCATCTGCGGAACCAGATCTTTTATAAGTGTAAATTGTTTCATCATTAAAATCACCTAGAACCATCTGCTCATCAATATAAGTCTTGATGGTTTGCATATTAAGTTTTTGCATGCTTTCTCTTGTGTTTGTAATTATAGCACCTACGCTAATAACTGAAAAAGCTGCAATAATTCCCATGACAACAATTACAATTAATAATTCAACAAGCGTAACACCTTTAGAGTTTAATGGCTCGTTATTCATTTTGTTAGTTAGCATAATTAATCCCACCTTGTTTATTATCCCAGTTTATTATAACATAATCATCAGTTTAATTATTAATTTGTTGCAATTAAATTATTACAAGAGGTTAACAAATGGTGTTAGTATAGTTTAGTGGACACAAAGAGTAAGTATTCTTGTTCCAAAACAAAAAGAAAATAATAAATGTAATAAAAAAACCCTTTTTACAGTGTTACAATAAAAACAGACAGTAAAAAAGAGACTATGATAAAATATTTTATATTATTAAGATTTTAATGCTTATAATACTAATTTCAACACTAATATCAAAGGGTTAGGTTTCAACACATATCTAGTACAGATTTGGTGTTTTTGAATTTAAGAAGATAATAAACTAATCTATTGAGATATCTATGTCTTGGAAACGAATGATACTCATGTTGTAAAGGGTATCTATTACATTAGTTTCTTTATTAGTTATAATAACGACGTCTTGTTGAATATCAATTTCAAAACCATCAGAGATATAATCATACTGAACTATATTGAATCCAGTAATACCATCTATTACATTACTTCCAGCATTACCGATAAATATGTTGTCTTGTGCATTTCCATAGATGTTAGTGTTATTATCGCCACTTAGTCTTACATATTGATAATACTGAGTTTTGTGAGTGTAAGGTAATGATTGGTTGAATGTTAGATGAAAATCTCCATCAAGAGAACTATCAAGAGTAATCATTGATGAGATATAATCATTGAAATAAGGAAGTAGTGTACTTCCAACAGGGTCATTGATATATATATCTTCTCTTGTCTTAGCAACATACATTCCCCACATTCCACCGTCTAATTCAGTGAATGCTCCCCATAGTCCGTAGTAAGAATCTATGACACTAGCTAAGTACTCTTGTTCTAGTGAACCTTCTTTTTCTAGTTCTAGTAACCATTTTTTTGGGCTGTTGTCCCCATTTTTATATCCCCAAAGACCTTCGATACCCCATAAGGCTTTATCTTGGGGTAAAGCATTGAATGTTGCATTACTAATTTCTTCGGAAAAGCTTGGAAATACACCAGGATTTGAAGTTGTACCAATTCCATTGTCATGTGTAAAATGTAGGATCTCTTCAAATGTAGCATCTCGGTGATTATAGTCATTTTCCATAAACCAATTAGAACCAGGGACAGCGACCTCTGAATAATACAAAGGTTGTCCATATATTGCAAATCTAGGAGTACTACTATTTCCATCAGATCCCCCTGCCATGACAATATAACTATTGCTATTTGCAATGCTGTTTGTGAGTTTAGTCATGTCATAACCGTTGTCACTGTTTAGAAAATTTGATAAAACACTGTATGCATAAAGTAACTGATAATCACTTATTTCTTTAGCTGCAACAATGAATATGTTTTTTTTATTAGGAGCAGTGTATGCAAGATACTTATCATAGTATAGTCCGAACATACCCTTCATTTTTGATTTATCCCTTATAATTAAATCTTTGTTAGTATACTGTACATAATTTACATTATCGTATTCTGGAGATAATGAATAATCAGTAGAGTCTTTTATACTGGTTCTTAAGAATGTAGTAATGGAAACAATTATAAATACTATTAAACTAATAATGACTATAATTATTATTTTAGTTGATATTTTCATAATTCATCACCTCTATAAGTTTGCGAATTGTAAATCTAGTTTTATTTTCCTTTTACCAAGTGGGTATTTTAGGTATATAAAATACGCTGTTATTATTGTAGAGAACTCTGCGAATACGATTGCTAACCATATACCATCTTCTTTGAATAATAATGGTAGAATTGCAAGCCATAAGAATAGGAAAACTAATGATTTAAGGACGGTTATTACACCTGAAATTATTGGTGAATCAACACTTGTATAATACGTTGATATTATAACATTAGTACCCATTACAATGAAGGCAATACTATAAAATCTTAATATATGAATTGCGAATGTAATTGTTTCAGGATCTTTAATTAAGAACTCAACAAATACTCTACTAAATAAATTACTAATAATTGCTAGTCCAAGGCCAAATAAAAGATTTAATTTTACTGCTTTTCTTAGAATAAGTCTAACACGATCATATAGCTCTGCACCATAGTTAAAACTTATAGGAGACTGGATTGCATCACTGACACCAAATCCAAAAGATATAACTAATCCTCCAAGTTGCATAGCGATAGAAAATCCTGCGATTCCTGTAATTCCAATAGAACTTAGAATAAGTTTATTTAGAATGAAACTTGAAATAGAAACCGATGATATACTTATTAATTCTGAAGAACCATTAAATAGTATTCTTGCAATATCACTAAGGAATATTTTAGGGAAACGGAATTTCCAAGTTGATTTTTTTATAATAACATAAACAAAGATTAATGATGGGACTACTTGACTTATACCAGAAGCTACTGCAACTCCAGCCATTCCTAGTCCCAAGACAACTATGAATACGTAGTTTAGGATAACATTTAGGATTGTTGACAGACTTGATATAAGAACCACCAACATAGGTTTACGGTCCAAGTTTAAGAATAGATTGAATGTAAGATTCATCATATTAAATATAAAGAATAAACTTATCCAAAAACCATAGGCCTGTATTTGAGACAAAGTTACTGAATCAACATCAAATAACATGCCGAAATTAAGATTGATAACTAGAAAAATTCCAGTTGATATGACAGCGGCTACTGCTATCATAATCATTGTTAGATTAAAATAGTTATTACTTTTTTCGATTTCATTTTTACCTCGACTAATTCCAGCGTAGGTTACACCACCAATAGCGATCATAATGGATATTCCATTTAGTATCATTATAAATGGAAAAAGCATGGTGATAGATGCTAAACCAGTCGAACCAATATATCTACCAATAAAAGCTGTATCAATAAATTGAGCTGTTGTTGAGAATATAATTGAAAATACAGAGGGTATTACATATACCCAAAATATTTTATTTACTTTTGTTTTACCTAAATCTAAGTCTTTCATAATTTTCACCTTCTTGTAGTTGAATAAATCTATTTACTATACTATAATAAACCATGAACCAACTTTATGGTCAAGGAGGAATTTTTATGCGTAGATTAATGACAGTAGGAGAGCTAGCAAAATTATTCAATATTACAAATTCGAAAATTAGGTACTATGAAAAAAGAGGTCTTTTAAAACACACAGATATTACAGATGCGGGGTATTCTCTTTATTCTTTTGAGGACTTAGAGAAATTAGAAATTATTCTACTATTAAGAAATATGGATGTTTCTATTGAAACTACGAAAGAGTTAATGGAAGGATATACTAGAGCAGACTATGAAGAACTTCTAATAAGCCTTGAAAATGAATCATTAAGAAAGATTTCTGAACTAAAACGAAAAGTCAAAATGATAAGACAAAGAAAAGATTCATTGCAAGCTTTCATGGATCAACCAATTGTAGTAATTGAACTACCAAAAAGAGAATACTATATCCTTGAAACCAGAGAAGTTGAAAAACAAAGTGAGAAAGAATTTTTTGATTTTCAAAATACATATAATCTCCGTCTATCAAACTATAAAGATAAGTATTGCTTTCATATAGATAAAGGTACAATAACAATAATGGTCTCATCCAACAATAGTAAATTAATAGATTTTCCAACAATGGAGTTGCCAAAGGGGAGATATCTTCAAATTAACAAAGAGATAAACAAGCAAACTACTATTGAAGACACAATGAATGAAATGCGAAATCAAATAAAAAAGAGCGAATTTCGCACAATCGAACCACTGTTACTTGTTGAAAACTATCAGCAATTTTTGTTCTCTAATATTACACAATATCATACATTTATTATAAGAATTGATGAATAGAGTAAGTACGAAAGTCTATAAATATAACGGAAACGGTCATTTTAAGCTGTTATAATAGGAAAAATGTTACTTAGTATGTAGCTATAAACGCGTACTTTCCATCATTTCAACCAGTATCCAAATGATATTTGTTGCATAATAAATTGCAATTAAAAGTGATACAACGAGTCATATTAGAAATGGTATCAAATATTGAGATTTAAACACAAACAATTTTCTTCAATAATAGATATTTTTTTGCGCATATGGTATAGTTTATTATAAGGTGAACAAAGGCCTTCTAAGAATATAAGAAAGATTATAAATAGGGAACACAAACCTAAGGAGGGTATTTGATGATTTTTGACGCGCACGGTGATATACTTACTGATTTATACATGCAAGCTAAAAACAAAGATTCATTTAAGAAAAGACATTTAGATTTATACAAAAAGGGTGGAGTAACTCATAGTATTTTTGTTAATTTTACTGAACCAGATACAAAAGATGATCAATTATTCAATAAAATATTTGATAATGCTTTTATTGATCTTAAGAAAAATTGCGATATATTTAAAGTTTGCTTAGACTATAAAGATATGGAAATATCTTTATCTGAAGGTAAAATTGGTGTGATTATTGGTATGGAAGGAATAGCTCAATTAAAAGATACTAATCACCTAAGAGAGTTATATTCAAAAGGAGTAAGACATGCATCACTAACATGGAATGAAGAAAATAAATATGCTAGTGGACTTGATAATTTGAATACTAGAGGATTGACAGATAAAGGAAAAGAAGTATTAGCTGTAATGGAAGAATTAGGAATGCTAGTTGATTTAGCTCACTTAAATGAAAAATCATTCTTTGATGTAGTTAATAACACTAAAAATCCTATAATTATTTCTCATGGGAATACTAAAGCGATTTGTAATCATAGAAGAAACTATACTGATGAGCAATTAATGGCAATTAAGAATAGTAATGGAGTAATCGGAATTTGTGGTATTGGGGATTTCATTGCTAAAGAAGTTGAGTTTCAAAATGTAAAGACTTTAGTTAAACATATAGATCACGCTGTAAAAACAATTGGGATAGATCATGTTGGGCTTGGTTTTGACTTTTGTTACTATCTAGGAGACGAATCTAAGGATAACGATGTAGATGGATTGTTAACTATCGCAGATGTACCTAATATTTTTATAGAATTAAAAAGAATCGGATATAGTAATGAAAGTATAGAAAAGATAAAACATTTAAATTTTGAGAGAGTAATTAAAGAAATATTAAAATAAATAAAACTACTTTTTTGAGTTTACAAAATTTTTAGGCCTTTTATTTTTATGTAACTTAGGATAGAATTATCTTATGTAATATGGAGGTATTGTTTTATGGATAGACAAATAATTGTAGATAGATTAAACGAATCTATTGAAAAAAAAGAGCCCATTATAGGAGTTTGTATTGGGAATGGCCGCAGTGCTCAACAAGCAGCACAAGGTGGAGCAGATATATTAGCAGCTCTAAATGCTGGTCGTTTTCGTATGAGTGGATTCCCATCTATAGCATCTACACTTCCTTTTGAAAACTGTAATGAAGTAGTTCATGATTTTGCCTCTAAAGAAGTTGTGTCAAGAGCTGAAAATGTACCAGTGTTATTTGGAGCTTGTGCCCAAGACCCTCGATATGGAAAAGAACAGTTGTTAGAAACAATCATTAATAGTGGGTTCTCTGGTGTAATTAATTTCCCTACGGTTAGTCTAATAGATGGACAGTTTAGAGAAGCTTTAGAAGAAAGTGATGAAGGATTCAAGCATGAAGTAGAACTTTTACATATGGCTTCTAAAAAAGGATTATTCACTGTTGGTTTTGTAGTAACCATGGATGAAGCTATTCAAATGGTGCAAGCAGGGGTTGATGTTTTATGTCTCCATTTTGGTTGGACTTATATAAATACTCAATCTGAAAATGAATCTGAGCTACATATAGATCAGTTAATACATAAAACAAGATTGATCTTTGATGAAGTCAAAAAATATAATCCAAAAATCATTCCTATGATTTATGGAGGAACATTTGTCGCGAATCAGAAAGTTATTAAACGCTTTTATGAAGAAACTAGTACAATAGGATATTTCGGAGGTAGTGTATTTGATACATTTCCGACGAGTGGCAGTATTAGTGAAGCTACTTCAGGATTTAAATCAATGAACAGATTGTCATTGCTTGAAAAAGAGAATAAACGATTAAAGACTTTATTACAAAAGAAAGATGGAGTAAAAACAGTTCTCGGTGATTCGAAAGTGATGAAAGACATGGTTGATTGGATAGAAAAAGTTTCTAATCATGATGCAAACATTTTACTTGAAGGTGAAATAGGTACAGGGAAAAATCTTGTAGCGAAAGCAATACACTATAACAGTAATAGAGCTATGCATCCATTTAAGAAAGTGAATTGTGCTTCTATTGCTGGAAATTTTGCTTCAAGCAAGTTATTCGGATATGAACGTGGAGCCTTCATTGGAGCTGAAGAACGAAAGCTGGGTATATTTGAAAATGCAAATCATGGGACTGTATTCTTAGATAATGTATCAGAATTGGAACCAGACATACAATCAAAATTATTAAGAGTAATACAAGATGGCGAGTTTGAAAGAGGTGGCGGTAATGAAACTGTGACAATCAATGTTCGCATTGTTTCGTCATCTACTGACAATTTGAAGAAAGAAATGTTAAATGGGAAATTTAGAGAAGATCTATATTACCTATTAACTGTCTTATATAGACAGTTGCCTTCTTTAAAAGAACATAAAGAAGATATTCCAATTTATGTCTCGACTTTCATAAATCAAATATCTGAAAGACATAATATCGATGTATCTATTGGAGATAATGTAATGAATTCATTCATGAGCTATAACTGGCCAGGAAATGTTAGAGAATTAAAGAATGTATTAGAACGTGGCGTTATTATAAGTGAAAATGGAACCCTAGATACAACTTGTTTACCGATAGGATTTAGAGAATATATTAAACTTGATGAAAATGTAAATTATATTAAGAACTCATCAATGATAGTTGAGAAAGAAATGATCTTAAATGAATTGATGAAATCCAATTGGAACCAAACTAAAGTTGCAAGTAAATTAGGCGTTACACGTAGAACTTTATACAATAAATTAAAAAAATACAAAATAAATAAAGAAAATTACAAATTATAGTTTTTCAAAAGTGAGAATTTAACTTCTCACTTTTTTCTATTTTTTATAATAATTATGGCTAAATCTATAGAAACACTATCACAAAACAATGTTGAAAGATAGAAAAACGGGAAAAAGTGGGAACTTTTGTTCATATTGACAATGTTTTCTTTGTGTTCTAAACTAAAGATACTTGAAACAAAATAATCAAAAAAAAGGAGGAATCACATTGTCTAAAAAAGTTGTAATAGTTGGGACTATGGATACCAAAGGAAATGAATTTTCTTTCGTTAATGATATTATTAAAGCACAAGGATTAGAAACTTTAATTATTGATGCTGGTATCTTCGAACCAACTCTAAAACCGGATATTGGAAATGAAGAAGTGTGCAAAGCAAGTGGACATAACTTAGCTAAATTACGCGAAACCAATGACCGAGGAGTAAATGTTGTAGCAATGAGTGAAGGTGCTGCCAAAATCGTTCTAGGATTGTTAGAAAAAGATGAAGTTGCTGGGATTATATCATTAGGTGGTAGTGGTGGATCAAGTATCGCTGCTCGCGTAATGAGAGAGGTACCTGTAGGGATACCTAAAATCTTAGTATCAACTGTAGCAGCAGGAGACGTAAGTCCTTATGTTGGTGTAAAAGATATTATGATGATGTACAGTATTGTTGATGTAGCAGGGCTTAATAACGTTTTAAAAGAAGTACTAACAAATGCATCACTAGCAATGGCTGGTATTGTTAAGAATAAAAAACCGATTCCAGCATCTAAAAAACCATTAATTGGTGCGTCAATGTTTGGTGTAACTACACCATGTGTGACTACTGCTAGAGAATATCTTGAAGCACAAGGATACGAAGTAGTTGTATTCCATGCTACTGGTGCTGGTGGAAGATCATTAGAAGCTTTAACTGAATCAGGATATTTTAAAGGTATCTTAGATATCACTACTACTGAGTGGTGTGATGAATTAGTTGGTGGAGTATTCCCTGGTGGACCTGATCGTTTAAATGCAGCAGCATTAAATGGAATACCTCAAGTAGTTTCTGTTGGTGCATTAGACATGGTTAACTTTGGACCAGAATCTACAGTACCAACGCAGTTTGCAGATAGAAATTTATATGTTCATAATGCAACAGTTACATTAATGAGAACTACTGCAGAAGAAAATAAAAAACTAGGTGAAATTATCGGAAAAAAAGTAAGCCAATCAACTGGCCCAACTGCATTCTTTATTCCACTTAAAGGTGTATCAATGATTGATGCAGAAGGAATGCCTTTCGAAGGTAAAGAAGAAGACGCAGCATTATTTAATGCTTTAAGAGAAAATATTGATACTTCAAAAGTAGAATTAGTAGAAATGGATAACAACATAAACGACGATGAATTTGCTTTAGCAATGGCTAAAAAATTGATCGAACTAATAAATAAATAAATAAAAAAAATAATACAAGGAGATAGAAAGATGGCATTTACAAGAAAAGAAATACACGCAAGATTAGACGAACAAATTAACCAAGGTAAAGCGATAGTTGGTGCAGGAGCTGGTACTGGGATTAGTGCTAAGTGTGCTCAAAACGGTAAAGTAGATATGATTATTATTTATAACTCTGGACGTTATAGAATGGCTGGTAGAGGATCACTCGCTGGATTAATGCCTTACGGTGATGCAAACGCAATCGTTATGGATATGGCAAGAGAAGTATTACCTATTGCTAAAGATACTCCAGTTATGGCTGGTGTTTGTGGAACAGATCCATTTAGAGATATGAAATACTTTGTAAGAGATCTAATAAATGTTGGATTCAGTGGTGTTCAAAACTTCCCTACAGTAGGTTTAATCGATGGAAAATATCGTGCTAACTTAGAAGAAACAGGTATGGGATATGGTTTAGAAGTAGATATGATCGCAGAAGCTCACAAACAAGGCTTATTTACTACTCCTTATGTATTCAATGTAGAAGATGCACAAAATATGGCAAAAGCTGGTGCGGACTGTTTAGTAGCACATATGGGCTTAACAACAAAAGGATCTATTGGAGCTACAACAGCGTTAACATTAGATGATTGTGTTCCAATTATTCAAAAAATTCATGATGCTGCAAAAAAAGTGAACCCAGACATAAAAGTAATCTGTCATGGTGGTCCAATTGCAGAACCAGAAGATGCAGCTTATGTTTTAGGAAAACTTAATGGTGTAGTAGGATTCTTTGGTGCTTCAAGCATTGAACGTTTACCTACAGAAGTAGCAATCAAAGAACAAGTAGAAGAATTTAAAAAAATAAAACTATAGGAGATTAATATGAAATTTGATAAATTTTTAGTAGCCGTTGCATTAAGTGTAGGGGTATTAGCAGGATTATTTAATTTAGCTTATGTTTTATATGATAATTCAGCAGCAACATTCAATTTAAATGGTCTTGTTGTAGCAGGGTTCTTAGGATGGGCAACATTCTATGCTGCTGGTGCAGGTAAAGAAGGATTAGTAAAAGGAATCCCGGCAAACTTATCAGGGATTTTCTGGGCAATAGTTATCGTGTTTATTTGGGACAAAGTATTTGGATTCAATACATTAGGTGCTTTCATCTCAGTTGGTATTGGTGCAGGTATGATGTGCTTCCAAGCACATATTAAGTGGGTAGGATTTATTCCTGGTGCATTTATAGGGTGTTCAACATTCTTTGCATTAGGTGCTGCAATTACTGGTGACGTTATATGGCCATCAATCATTGGTTTACTTATGGGATTAATTTTAGGTTGGATTTCTCAACAATTAGCTTTAATCTTTCAAGCAAAAGTTTTGGAAAAAAAATAATAAAGTAATAAAAAAATAAGTTCATTAATTGAACTTATTTTTTTTTATTTTTATGGTTTATTATACTCTTGTGCTGGAAACATAGAGTATAATATATTGTAGCGAGTCAAATCAAAAATGGTTCCAACTACTTTTACAATAATTGTAACAAAGACCTTCAAAAGTCTTTGTTATTTTATTTTACTTATTGTTTATTAATAATGAGTTTATAGAAGCAAGATAAGATAAATTAATATAAAAATGTTGTGGTCAGTTTATTGCCAAGCATGGGGATTATAGGAATTTATCAAACATCATTTTCTTCTTTATAATTTATATAATTTATTTGCGAAACTATTATTGCTTATATCATAATTTATTGTTAATATGGGGCTGTAATAAATAGTTTGATAAATAAACAGTTATTTAAAAATTTATTAATTAATAGTTTGAAAGGAGATTTTATTATGCATAAGATCAATTTGGATTTAAGTATATTGGACAAGAAAAAGCTAGAAGAATTAGATCTTTATATTATAACTCTTAAAGATCCTGTAGAAAGCCTAATTAATGTCTTACACAAAGCACAAACATTATTTGGATATATTCCAACAAACTTACAGTTATATATTTCTAGAAAATTGGATATTAGTGCTGCTAAAGTGAATGGAGTAGTTAGTTTTTATTCTTATTTCTCACAAGAAAAAACTGGAAAATATGTAGTTAGTGTATGTATGGGTACTGCTTGTTATGTAAAAGGTGCTGATAAGGTACTAGATAAAGTACTAAAAGTATTAGATGTGAAAAAAAATGAAATTACAAAAGATGGATTATTTTCTGTCAAAGATGTTCGTTGCATTGGCGCATGTGGGTTAGCTCCAATAGTTTCAATTGGAGATAAAATTATCGGGCATGTAACCCCAGAAAAAGTTGGAGATATATTTTTAGAGTTTAGAGGTGATATTAATGGCAATTAAATCTTTAGATGAATTACGCAAATTAAGATCAAGTTTACAACCTAAAATTGATTTAAGAGAAAAAGGTGAAAGTACAGAGAATATTATTGAGATTTTAATTGGTATGGCCACTTGTGGAATTGCTGCTGGAGCTCGTGACACTTTCAACGAATTACTTTCTATAATAGATAAGAAAGAATTACATAATATAAGAGTAGTGTCTGTTGGATGTTTAGGTTTTTGTAGTATGGAACCTACTGTGCAAGTTAATATGCCAGGTAGAGAACCACTTGTTTATGGAAAAATCACTAAAGATGTTATTGGAGACCTAGTAGAAAAAGTGATAATTGAAAAAGGGTATCTTGAAGAAAACTTACTCATTAGTTCATTTGTTAAGGCAGGTGTTTAATATGAAAAAAAGAATTGCACTTCTTGTTTGTGGTGGTACTGGGTGTATCGCTTCACAAAGCAATGAAATGATTATTAAATTAAAAGAGCGTTTAAAAGTATTAAATATATCTGAAGAAGTAACTGTTATTAAAACTGGTTGTTTTGGATTTTGTGGACAAGGTCCTATTATTAAAGTTCAACCTGACAATGTGTTTTATGTAAAAGTAGCTTTAGATGATATCGATGAAATAATTAATGAACACATTATTAAAGGACGTGTTGTTGAAAGATTACTTTATGTTGATCCAAAGTCTAATGAAGTAGTTAAAGAACATAAACAAATGGATTTCTATAAAAAACAATACCGTATTGCTTTAAGAAATTGTGGTTTTATTGATCCTGAAGATATTAAAGAATATATTGCAGTAAAAGGATATGAAGCATTAGCTATAACTTTAGATGAATCAACTCCCGCGGATGTTATTGAAACAATTAAGAAATCTCAATTACGTGGACGTGGAGGAGGAGGTTTCCCAACAGGTTTAAAATGGGATTTAACTGCTAGAGAAGATAGTGATGAAAAATACGTAATATGTAATGCAGATGAAGGAGATCCTGGTGCTTTTATGGATCGTTCAATTTTAGAAGGAGATCCTCATTCAGTATTAGAAGCTATGATAATTGCTGGTTATGCAATTGGGGCTAATGATGGGTTAGTTTATATTAGAGCAGAATACCCACTTGCTATTCATAGATTAGAAGTTGCTATTGCACAAGCAAGAGAATATGGATTCTTAGGAAAAGATATTTTTGGTAGTGGATTCGATTTTGACATTGATATTAGATTAGGTGCAGGTGCATTCGTTTGTGGTGAAGAAACTGCTCTTATTAACTCAATGGAAGGTTTACGTGGTGAACCTAGAAAGAAACCTCCTTTCCCAAGTGTATCTGGATTTAGAGGAAAACCTACCAGCGTTAATAATGTAGAGACATTCGCAAATATTACTTCGATTATTTTGAATGGTGCTGAGTGGTTCTCATCAATTGGTACGGAAAATTCAAAAGGTACAAAAGTATTTGCTCTTGCTGGAAAAATTAATAATATTGGTCTTGTTGAAGTTCCGATGGGAACAACATTAAGAGAAATAATCTTTGATATTGGTGGTGGTATCATCAATAATAAAAAATTCAAAGCAGTTCAAACAGGTGGACCTTCTGGTGGTGTAATTACCAAAGATCATCTTGATACTCCAATCGATTATGAATCTTTAATAGGTATCGGAAGCATGATGGGGTCTGGAGGAATGATTGTTCTTGATGAAGATGATGATATGGTTGAATTAGCTAGATTCTATTTAGATTTCACTCAAGATGAATCATGTGGAAAATGTACACCTTGTCGTATTGGTACAAAAAGAATGTTTGAAATTTTAGATCGTTTAATAAAGATGGAAGGTTGTCCTGAAGATTTGGATACTCTTGAAGATTTGGCCATAAATATAAAGAATTCATCATTATGTGGATTAGGACAAACAGCTCCTAACCCTGTACTAAGTTCAATGGAATACTTTAGAGAAGAATATGATGCATATGCATATCGTTCTAAAAAAATATCTTACTCTATAGTAGCGGATAAATGTATTGGTTGTACTAAGTGTGCTAGAGTTTGCCCTATCGCATGTATTAGCGGTAAGGTTAAAGAAATACATGTTATTGATGAAGACGCTTGTATTGCATGTGGAGCTTGTTATATAGCTTGCCCAGTAGATGCAATATTAAGACCTTAGGAGGAATTAATATGGTTAATATAAAAATTAATGGAATTGATATTCAAGTTCCTGAAAATACAACTGTACTTGAAGCTGCAAAAAAAGTTGGCGTTCATATCCCAACACTATGTCATTTAGAACTTAAAGATTTTGGTGTAGTAAATAAAGTTGCTAGTTGTCGTGTATGTGTTGTTGAGGTAAAAGGAAGATCAGCTTTGGCTCCATCATGTGCTGAGAATGTATATGAAGGTATGGAAGTTATTACCGACAGTGTTAAAGCATTAAATGCACGTCGTAACAATGTAGAGTTATTACTTTCAAATCATCCATTTGATTGTTTAACTTGTGTAAAGAACTTAGATTGTGAATTACAAAGCTTAGCTGCAGAATTAAATATAAGAGAAATTCATGCAACAGGAGAAAAAATGAATTATCCTATTGATGAATCATCAAATTCAATTGTTGTAGATCCTAATAAATGTGTTATGTGCCGTCGTTGTGAAACAATGTGTAATGAAGTTCAAACTGTTGGTGTATTAAGTGCTATAAACAGAGGATTTAAAGCATCAGTATCTCCAGCATTTAACTTGCCACTTGCTGAGACTTCATGTACTTACTGTGGACAATGTGTGGCAGTTTGTCCAACAGCAGCATTAACTGAAAGAAATGATATTCCTAAAGTGTGGAGAGTATTAGCTAATCCAAATAGACATGTTGTTGTTCAAGTAGCACCAGCAGTTAGGGTTGCTATTGGAGAAATGTTTGGAATGGAACCAGGTACAATTTCAACTGGAAAATTAGTTACTGCTTTAAAACGACTAGGATTCAACGCAGTATTTGATACTAACTTTGGAGCAGATTTAACAATAATGGAAGAAGCTAGAGAATTAGTTCATAGAATTGAGAACAATGGTAGATTACCAATGCTTACTTCTTGTTGCCCAGCTTGGGTTAAATTCTTTGAACATCAATTCCCAGATATGCTAGATGTTCCATCAACATGTAAATCACCTCAAACAATGCTTGGAGCAATTGCTAAATCATATTACTTAGAGCAATTAGATATTTTACCTAGAAGATTAAAAGTAGTTTCAATTATGCCTTGTGTTGCTAAAAAAGCAGAAAGTGCAAGATCTGAGTTGTCGAAAGAAGAACTATTAAATGTAGATTATGTTCTTTCAACAAGGGAATTTGGACATATGATAAAAGAAGCTGGAATTGATTTCAACAAGTTAGAAGATACAGAATTTGATTCAATCCTTGGAGAATCAACTGGCGCTGGAGCAATATTTGGTACAACTGGTGGAGTTATTGAAGCTGCCACTCGTACTGCATATGAATTAATCACTGGAGAAACATTAGAAAAAATTGATTTTACTCAACTAAGAGGACTTGAAGGAATTAGAGAAGCTGATGTTAAAATGGGTGATATAACTCTTAAAATTGGTATCGCACATGGTCTTGGTAATGCTCGTAAATTACTAGAATCTATTCAAAGAGGCGAAGCTAACTTCCATGCAATTGAAATTATGGCTTGTCCTGGTGGTTGTATTGGTGGCGGAGGACAACCTTATCATCATGGTGATCAAGAAGTAATTAAAAAACGTCAAGCTGCAATTTATGAGATAGATAGAAATTCACCAAGAAGAAAATCACATGAAAATAAAATGGTATTGGAACTTTATGAAAAATACATAGGAAAACCTTATGGTGAAAAAGCTCACGAACTTCTTCATACATGTTATGTAGCTGGAGAAAAAATTTAGTATAAAAGGCAATGATTGTTCGAATAATCATTGCCTTTTTGTTGTGTGTTTTCATGTTGTTAAATGTAAGACAAGAATAACAAATGACATTTATTCATCTTGTTTTTTATAGAACTGTATAATTCTTCATTTAGTTCACACTCAGTTCAAACTTAAGTAATAAACTACTCGGGTAAACTCAAAAAGAGTGGATGGAGGAATTGAAATGTTAGAATTAAAAAACATAAAAAAGAATTATTATGTTGGCGATCAAGTCGTCAAAGCTTTGAATGGTATAAACTTAAAATTTAGAAAGAATGAATTTGTTTCTATATTAGGACCATCAGGTTGTGGAAAAACAACAATGTTAAATATTATTGGTGGTTTAGATAGATATTCAAGTGGAGATTTATTGATTGACAATAAATCAACAAAAGATTTTAAAGATCAAAATTGGGATGCTTATCGTAATTCAACAATTGGATTTGTTTTCCAGAATTACAATTTAATCTCACATTTAACAGTTTTAGATAATGTTGAAATGGCATTAAGCCTTTCAGGAGTTGGAGCAAAAGAAAGAAAAGAGAGAGCAAGAAAAGTTCTTGTAGATGTTGGATTAGAAGATCAAATCACTAAAAAACCAAATCAACTCTCAGGTGGACAAATGCAACGTGTTGCAATTGCGAGAGCATTGGTTAACAATCCGAAGATTTTACTAGCTGATGAACCAACAGGGGCAATAGATAGTAAAACAAGCAAACAAATTATGGAAGTAATTAAAGAAATTTCGAAAGATCGTTTGGTTATTATGGTAACCCATAATAGTAAAATTGCTGAAAAATACAGCGACAGATTAATTAAACTATTAGATGGAGAAGTACTATCAGATACAGATGGTGTAAAAGAAGATACTTTAGCAATATCAGAAACATTAACTAATAAAAAAACATCAATGTCTTATCTTCAAGCAATAAAAACAAGTTTTAAAAACTTGTTTACTAAAAAAGGTAGAACACTAATAACAGCAATTGCAGGAAGTATTGGGATTATTGGTGTAGCACTCGTTCTAGGTATTTCAAACGGGATGACAGATTATATAGGAGAAGTAGAATCTGATACTCTTGCAGGATTTCCAATAACAATTTCACAATTAGTAGTTACAGATAGTTTTGGACCTGGGGCTAGTGCTGCTGCTGCTGAAGAATTAAATGGAAACGATGATGGTTTCCCTGAAGGGGATGGAGTTTATTCTTACGATCCAGTCGCAGAGAAAACTATCCATTTCAATATTTTAGATGAAGAATTTATTAATTATTTAGAAAATATGCCTGCTGATTACTATACATCAATTTCTTATACAAGTTCAATGAGCATTAGACTTGTAAGAGAAAATAATAATGGTACTTATGATTTAATAGAACAACAATTATCTGGTGGAGATGGACCATTTGGAGGGGAAACTAGTTTTAACCAATTACCTGATAACCAGGAATTTGTTGAATCACAATATGATATAATTTCAGGATCATATCCAACAAATCAAAATGAGATAGTATTAATTGTAGATTCAGATAACCAATTATCTATTAATATGTTAGAAGAATTAGGATTCCTAATAGAAGAAGAATATACCTTTGACGATTTTATTGGTACAGAATATAAAATTATACCTAACGATGTTTATTTTAACCAAAATGGAAGCATCTATGTTCCAAGTAGCGATTATAGTTTGATGTATAATGATGAAGATTCAATCACAGTTAAAATTGTTGGTATTCTAAGAATCAGTGAAGAAGCTACCAGTGAGATATTATCTGAAGGTATCTGGTATACACCAGAACTTACAGAAAACTTACAAACTAATGCATCAGAGTCAGATGTTGTTATGGCTCAGATAGCTTCACCACTTACAAATATCTTTACAGGGCAATCTTTTAATGAACAAATTACATATGATTATGTAATGCAAATTTTAGGGGAAGATACAACACCTTCAGGTATACAAATCTACCCTGAAACATATGAAACAAAAGATGATATAAAAGCATATATTGATTCTTATAACGATGGTTTGGTTGAAGATGATCAAATTGTGTATACAGATCTTGCAGAAGTTATTTCTGGAACAATTTCCAGTCTTATTAATACAATTACTATTGTTCTTATCGCATTCGCAGGAATTAGTTTAGTTGTATCTTCAATTATGATTGGTATAATTACCTATGTAAGTGTAGTTGAAAGAACAAAAGAAATCGGTATTATGAGAAGCCTTGGAGCAAGAAAGAAAGATATATCAAGAATCTTTAACTCTGAGACTTTATTGATTGGGTTAACTAGTGGTATAATGGGTGTAGGAATTTACTATATTTTACAAACACCTATCAATAGTATTATAAGTAATTTAATTGATGTTGATGGATTTGCTAATTTACCGTTATCATATGCTTTAGGACTAATGGTGCTATCAAGTGTTTTAACTTTAATCGCAGGATTAATTCCATCAAGTATGGCAGCTAGAAAAGATCCAGTAACTGCATTAAGAACAGAATAATAAAGGAGTGATATCATGTTAAAAATCATGGTTGTAGAAGACAATAATCACATTCGAAATTTAATTTGTAAAAACTTAGAATTAAGCGGATATAAAATAATTAGTGCTGAAAACGGTGATATTGCATATAACAAATTTGTGAATGAACACATTGATCTAATAGTTACAGATATCATGATGCCAAAAACAGATGGTATTACTCTAGCTAAAGAAATACGAAACATTAATTCAGAAATCCCAATTATAATGCTAACTGCCCTAGATTCATTTAATGATAAGGAAAAAGGATTTTCTTCTGGGGCAGATGATTATATGGTAAAACCAGTAAATATGAAAGAATTATTATTAAGAATCAAAGCTCATTTAAGAAGATATAAAATTATCAGTGAAAACTTTCTTAAACACAAGGGAGTTCACCTAGATTTTAATGAATT
>CAYVZR010000003.1:0-54955 GCA_964456195.1 uncultured Candidatus Izemoplasmatales bacterium
TAAAAGTGATTGAAGCAAAAGTTAGAGAAAAATTAGGCGTTTAATTTAAACGCCTTTTTATTTTGGGATATATGGTTATATTTATTGACTTTATCAGACTGATACAGTTATAATATAAGAGTTATAAAAACGTTTCTACTCATAATCATGTATTATGTTTAAATAAATTAATATTTTTAAAAATCGAACGGAGGAATTGGATATGAGTCCAGTATTACAAATTATTCTCTCCGGTCTGACATTTATAACACTAGGTACTGTAGGTGGATTTTTCTTACGTATCATGGTGGTTGAACGCGGCTTAGATAAAGCACGTCAAAAAGTTACTAATTTGGTTGAAGACGCTCAGAAACAAGCAGAAAGACACAAAAAAGAAGTTTTACTTGAAACTAAGCAAGAAATTCACAATTTAAGATTGGATTTTGACAAACAACTTAAAGAAAGAAAAAGTGAAGTTTCTGCTGTAGAAAATAAATTAATGCAACGTGAACAATCTATGGATAAAAGAAGTTCTAACCTAGATAAACGTGAATCTAATTTAGATAATAAAGAGGAAACTATCGAGCGAAGAAAACAATCATTAGATGACAAAAATAACAGACTGGACGCATTGATTGAAGAACAAAACACAAAATTAATTGAAATTGCAAGATTTAGTGTAGAGCAAGCAAGAGATTTAATCCTAAGACGAGTAGAAGACGAAATGGTTAATGAAATTGCTGCATATATTAAAGAAGAAGAAGAAAAAGCAAAAATGGAAGTAGATAAAAAAGCTAAACATTTATTATCCGAAGCAATTCAAAAATACGCACAAGATGTTACAAGTGAAAGAACAGTTTCAGTAGTAACATTGCCTAACGATGAAATGAAAGGCCGTATTATTGGACGCGAAGGAAGAAACATTAGAACACTTGAAGCATTAACTGGAGTAGATTTAATTATTGATGACACTCCAGAAGCAGTAGTTCTAAGTGGATTTGATCCTATTAGAAGAGAAATAGCAAAAAGAACAATTGAATCACTAGTTAGTGATGGTAGAATCCATCCAGGTAGAATTGAGGAAGTTGTTGAAAAAACAAGAGATGAAGTAGATAGATTTATTAGAGATAAAGGTGAAGAAGCTGTTTTCGAAGTTGGAATTGGTAGAGTTCATCCAGATCTTGTAAAATTACTAGGAAGATTACATTTTAGAACAAGTTACGGACAAAATGTATTAAGACATTCAATTGAATGTGCCTTCTTAGCTGGTAAACTTGCAGTAGAAATTGGTGAAGACGAAGTCTTAGCTAAACGTGCAGGATTGCTTCATGATATTGGTAAAGCTGTCGATCACGAAGTTGAAGGATCTCATGTAGAAATTGGTGTTAACTTAGCTAATAGATACAAAGAACCTCTTGCTGTAGTTGACGCTATAGCAACTCATCATGGTGAAAAACAAGCTCAAACAGTTATCGCAGTATTAGTAGCCGCAGCTGATGCATTAAGCGCAGCTAGACCTGGTGCTAGAAGTGAGTCTTTAGATTCATATATTAAACGTTTAGAACAACTTGAAGGTATCTCTAAAGCAGTTGAAGGTGTGGAACAAGCATATGCTATCCAAGCTGGACGCGAAGTAAGAGTTATCGTTGAACCTACAAAAGTAGATGACACAATGGCGTTTAAAATAGCAAGAGAGATTAAAGAACAAATAGAAGCACAATTATCATATCCAGGAACAATAAAGGTTACAGTAATAAGAGAGACTAGAGCTCAAGACATAGCTAAATAAAAGCCTTCCTCTGGAAGGCTTTACCTATTTGAGGTGTTAAGATGGAATATTTTGATTTATACGATGAATTTGGTCAATCGCTGAATAAAAAAGCACTTAGAGGAACTAAACTCGATGTTGGAGAATTTCATATTGTAGTAAATATTTGGATTAGAAATAGTGAACGAAACTATTTAATTCAACAAAGAAATAAACTGTCTGATAAAATACCATTTATGTGGGCAACAACAGCTGGAGCAGCAGTTGCTGGTGATAATTCACTTGACACTGCGGCTAAAGAAACTTATGAAGAACTAGGTGTATTAATAGATAAGAAAGAATTTAAGTTCTTAAAAAGGTATCTAATTAAGGATGATTTCGCTAGTTTTTTACTAGATGTATACTTAGTTGAGAAGGATGTACTTCTAAAAGATCTTAAAATTGATGAAATTGAAGTAAAAGATGTTAAATATTTGTCAATGCAAGACATATTGAAGCAAAAAGATTCAAATACTTTTTTTGATTACGGATTTTTCATTAAACACAAAAATTATTTTGAGCTAATAGAAAAGAGTTGATAAAATGAAAATTTTATTTATTGGAGATGTATTTGGAAGTAGAGGCATGGAAGCTCTATACAAGTACTTACCTAAAATTAAACTAGAACACAAACCAAACTTAATTTTCTTAAATGGAGAAAATATAGATCGTGGATTTGGAATTAGTGAATCGATTTATAAAGAGGTAATGAAACTTGGAGTTAGTGCAATAACTCTTGGTAATCATTCTTTTTCAAAGAGAGAAATAATAGATTTCATTGATGATTCAAAGATAATAAGGCCGGCTAATTACGATGATTCAATTCCAGGTAAAGGATTTATTACTATTAAGTATAATGATAAACTAGTAACAATTATTAATTTAATGGGTCGTATATTTATGGGAGATCCATTAGATAATCCCTTTAAAAAGGCTGATGAGATATTAAAATCAATAGATAGTGATGTTGTAATTATTGATATGCACGCAGAAGCAACAAGTGAAAAAATAGCAATGGCTCATTATTTAGATGGTAGAGTAAACGCGGTATTAGGAACTCATACACACGTTCCTACAGCTGACGCTATGGTATTTCCAAAAGGGACAATGTATATATCTGATATCGGAATGACAGGAACGAAATATGGAATTATTGGCGGAGATAAAGACATCATTATAAGTAAGTTTTTAGATGGTATGCCAAGAAGAATTAAAGAAGATTTATCTAGTACACTCCAATTTAACGCAGTTATATTGGATACAGATTTGAATAAAATACAATCAATAAACATTTATGAGTAAGAATTTCTTATTCGTTTTGTTTGAGATAAAACTAAAATTACAATATACTTAAAAAAGGTGATGAAAATGTCAAAAGAATATGAAAAACACTTTATAAAACCTTCAATAAGAGATGCTAGAAAAAGAAAATTCCAGGAAACTCCTGTGATTGATTTTAGTAAGCATTTTATTATAAAAGGATTTGGAAAAGGTAAAACTTATAAGATTGAAACTTATGGATGTCAAGCAAATGAAGCAGATACAGAAAAAATCAAAGGGATTTTAGAGGCACTTAGCTTCACTGAGAGTAGTACCTTAGAACATGCGGATTTAATTTTACTTAATACTTGTGCTATAAGAGAAAATGCTGAAAACAGAGTATTTGGTGAGCTTGGAAGACTGAAACAATATAAGAAAAACAATCCAGACTTAATTCTTGGAATCTGTGGATGTATGCCACAAGAGGAAAAAGTAATTGAGAGAATATTAAAGAAAATTCATTACGTTGATCTTGTGTTTGGTACACATAATATCTATAAATTACCTGAATATTTGGAAACTGTTGTACTTTCTAAGGAAAGAGTTATCGAAGTTTTCTCTGAAGAGGGTTCGATTATTGAAAATATACCAAGAATTAGAGAAAATAGCCGTAAAGCGTGGGTTAACATAATGTTTGGATGCGATGAATTTTGTACATATTGCATTGTTCCCTATACTAGAGGTAAAGAAAGATCACGAAATAAAGACGATATTATAAAAGAAATCAATGAACTGATATTAGAAGGATATAAAGAAGTTACATTACTTGGGCAAAATGTAAATAGTTACGGAAGAGATTTTAAAGATGTCGACTATACATTCCCAGATCTTCTTGCTGAATTAAATAAACTCCCAATAGAACGAATTAGATTTACTACATCACATCCAAAAGATTTCGATATAAAAACTGTGAAAATGATTGCACAAGGCGGTAATTTAATGCCTTATATACATCTTCCTGTCCAATCAGGAAGTAATGAAGTTCTTAAGAAAATGAATAGAAAGTATACAAAAGAGTCATATATGGAGTTAATCGACAATATATATAGATTAATACCTAATGTGTCCCTTACCACAGATATTATAGTCGGTTTTCCTGGTGAAACAAGAGAGCAATTTGAAGAAACGCTTGAATTAGTGAAATATTGTCGTTTTGAAGGCGCATATACATTTATTTATTCAAAAAGAGAAGGAACACCAGCAGCTAGTTATAAAGATGATGTTACTTTTGAAGAGAAGCATAAGCATCTTCTTGAATTGAATATAATTGTTAATGATGGATACTTAATTGGTAATCAACGCTTCGAAGGCGAAGTAGTTAAGGTCTTAGTTGATGGATTTAGTAAACATAATGATGAAGTATTATCAGGTTATACTGAAAATAATAAACTAGTCAATTTTAAAGGTGACGAATCTTTAATTGGTGAAATAGTAGAAGTGCAAGTTTACGAAGCTATGACATGGTTTTTAAGAGGTAATTTAGTTGAAAAGCCTTGATAAATTGATTGATGAATTGATGGATGACTCAGTTATAAAAAGATACAAAAAGTTGGAAAAGATAATCGATAATGATCAGAAATTGAATGCGGATTATAAAAAACTCCTTGATCTTCAAAAAAAAATGGTGATTGAAAGAGAAAAGAATACTAAAGGCTTTAAATTAGCTAAAAAAAATTATGATGATGCAAAAGATAAAGTCATGGATCATTTGATTTTATCAGAATATTTAGATTTGCTAGAAGAGGTCAATTTTGATTTAGATCTAGTTCAAAAAATAGTATCACAAGAGATAAACACAGATTTCGAATAGTCAATTTCGAAGTATGTGTTTTTTTATATAATAGCGGGAAATGTCTTAAAAAAGCAATTTCCCTTGATTTAGGATATTTTGTAATGTATAATATATGTAAAACGTAATAATGGTTAAGGAGAGTTATTGATGGCAAAAAAAGACAGAAAAGAAGAAGATTCAATATTTTTATACTCTAAGAAAGTAAAAATTTCTAAATTAGTGGATTCATTTACGGTGATTCCTTCACATGAAATAGTTAAGTACTTGAAGAATAAGGAAATTTACTTACCATATTACTTACATAAAGCATTAATTAGAAAGAATATTGCACCTGCAATTGCTACAGCTGAAAGTGCAAATAAATTTTCTGATGAAATGAAACATCGATTAAAACATTTTGATCAATTTACTATTTTTCAGCTTGAACGCCTTGCGTCTGGTTATCAGTTAGATATTAATGTAACTGAATATAAAAAGGATTTTTGGGATATCATAGTTAGAAATAGAACCGACCTAGGAATTAACAACCTAGAGTTTGTTAAACTTAAAAACCTAACAATGAAATACTCAAAAGACAATCAAGAATCGTTCGAAGAAGTTAGAAAAAATTTCGAAGAAGTTTATTTTGAACCAGTAGGTCATTTTGATGGAACTGAACTTGAAAAAGCAAAAGAAGTTTTAACAAGTTCAACTACATTAACTGAAGTACGCGATTTAGGTAAATTATATGGCGTTGAAATCCCACGAAGAATAAACAAAAAACAATTAATTGACATTGTTGCAATAAAACTAAACTTTGACCAAGAGAAAATTGATGAGATTTCAAAAAAATCAATTTTAGAAATTGAAAGATACGCAAAAAGAAGAAAAGTAAATGTATCTATCGAACTTAAAAAATCAGATATGATTGAATATATCTTAATAAAAATGCCACAAGAAGAAGTTCCTAAATACACAAACTCATTAAAAATATTTGATGGTATGAATATTGAAGAATATTTATATAATTTAAAATTTGAAGAAATTGCTGGTAAAGTTAGTGAAGCAAGAAGAAAAAAATTCAATAAACTTTTATTAATAGTTGCTGCGATTTCTATTTTAGCACTCGTAGGTTACTTAATTTCAACTATATTATTATAAATTAGGTGGTAACATGGAAGGTATAGATAAATCACAATATACGCCAATGATGCGCCAATATCTTACTATAAAAGAAGACTATAACGATGCTATAGTCTTTTTTCGATTAGGGGATTTTTATGAAATGTTTTTTACAGATGCCTTTCTTGCCTCAAGAGAGTTAGAAATTCAGTTAACTGGAAGAGATGCTGGAACAAAAGAAAAGGTCCCAATGTGTGGAGTGCCACATCATGCTGCGGATTCTTATATTGAAAGATTAATTCTGAAAGGCTACAAAGTAGCAATTTGTGAACAAGTTGAAGACCCAAGTGTAGCAAAAGGAATTGTAAAAAGAGATGTAGTAAGATTAATAACACCTGGGACTTTTATAGAAAATAAAAGTGAAGATATTAGTTACCTAGCAGCCATAGGAATAAATATCAATAATTACACAATTAGCTTTTTAGATTTATCAACAGGAGAATCGTATTCTCTCTTATTACCCAAGGATCTAAATATCCTAATTAACGAGTTATTACAAATTTCTCCAAAAGAAATCGTTATCTCGAATTTCTTTGATGAAACTCATTTAGAAAAATACATCAAATCAGAAGGAATTGCTGTCTCAATAAATAATGATATTGAAGTCCCAGAAGTATTTGATGATTTGTATAAACATCTACCAACAAAAGAAGAGAAAAAAACATTTAAGAGACTTCTAAACTACATAATTAGAACTCAAAAAAGAGAATTAATGCATTTAAAGAAAGCAATAGTATTAGAAGCATCTTCGTATGTAAAAATGGATTCAAATACTATAAGAAATTTAGAATTAACAGAGACACTAAGACACAACAACCGTATTGGTAGTTTGTTTTGGTTGATTGATAAATGCGAAACAGCTATGGGGTCTCGTTATCTAAAAAAACAAATTTTAAGACCTATTGTTAATAAAGAAACACTTGAAACAAGATACGATACTATTGATATCTTAAATAAGGAATTTATTATAAAACAAGAAATCAAGGATTTACTTAAAAATGTTTATGATCTTGAAAGAATTGTTGGTAGGATTTCATATGGAAATACTAATGGAAAAGATTTAGTACAACTTCGCAAGTCATTAAGTATCTTGCCTAATCTAAAAAAAGATTTGCTTTCACTAAAAAATGCTCACACTACTTTTTTATCTGAATCATTGGATTCATTAAATGAGTTTTTTAATTTACTTACTAATTCTTTAGTTGATGATCCTCCTCTAACAATCAAAGAAGGAGGAATTATTAAAGAAGGATATAACTCAGATTTGGATGAAATTAGAAATGATGCTTTAAACATAAAATCTTGGTTAAAAGAATTAGAAGAAACAGAAAGAACAAGAACTGGAATCAAAAAACTTAAAATTGGTTATAATCGAGTTTTTGGTTATTATATTGAAATACCTAGAGGACAAATAGCCAATGTTAAAGATGAATTTGGTTATACTAGAAAACAAACACTCTCAAATAGTGAACGTTATATTACAGATGAATTAAAACGAAAAGAAACTATCATTTTATCATCTGAAGAGAGAAGTATTAACTTAGAATATGAATTGTTCTTAGAATTAAGAGATAAAGCAAGAAATGAAATAACAGTAATTCAAAAAAATGCAAATATCATAAGTGAAATAGATATGATGATAGCTCTTAGTATTGTTAGTGAAGAACTAAATCTTACAAGACCTATCCTTATTGACGATAACATTGTTGAAATAATTGCTTCAAGACATCCTGTTGTTGAGAAGGTTCTTACAGATACAGAATTTGTCCCAAATGATATTTTATTGGATAAGAATACTAATATATTATTAATTACCGGACCGAATATGAGTGGTAAATCTACATATATGAGACAAATGGCATTAACGACTATATTAGCTCAAATAGGTTCATTTGTTCCAGCTAAAAGCGCAAAGATACCAGTCTTTGATGCTATTTTTACAAGAATTGGAGCAGCTGATGATTTAGTAAGTGGAAAATCAACATTTATGGTTGAAATGCTTGATGCAAACAACGCAATTAAAAATGCCACAAAGAAATCTCTAATCCTATTTGATGAAATAGGAAGAGGTACAGCAACATATGATGGGATGGCGCTTGCCCAAGCAATAATTGAATATATCCATGAAAAGATTGAGTGTATTACATTTTTCTCAACACACTATCATGAACTAACAGACTTAGATAAATCTTTAAAGACACTTAAAAATGTTCATGTAAGCGCAAAAGATAAAGATGGAGCAATTATATTCTTACACAAAATTAAAGACGGACCAACAGATAAATCATACGGAATAAACGTTGCTAGTCTTGCTAAGCTCCCTAAAGGACTAATCGCTAGAGCTAAAATCATCTTGAATGATTTAGAAAGAAATCATCAAAAGTTATCTGAATCAGTAAATATCAACTTGTTTAATTTCGATGAATACGTTGAAGAAGAAATAATTACAAAAGAAGAAAATGAAATTATCAAAGAACTAAAAGAAGTATCTATTGAGGAACTTACTCCTCTTGAAGCCCTTAATATTTTAAATAAAATAATTAATAAAATATAAATTTGTAAGTAGGAGGCGTTTTAATGAAAAAGCATGCTAAAATTATTAAATCATTGACTCCTATTCAGTTTGCAGTTACTCAAAAAAACGCAACTGAAAGACCTTTTGAAAATGAGTATCATGATGAGTTTAGGGATGGTATTTATATTGACGTTGTTTCTAAGGAAGTATTGTTTACTTCTCTAGAAAAATTTGATGCACATTGTGGATGGCCATCTTTTACGAAACCAGCTAACAAAAATATGATTGTAGAAATAAAAGATTATTCGCACCTTATGCTTAGAACTGAAGTGAGAAGTACCGAAAGTGATTCACACCTTGGTCATGTATTTAATGATGGTCCAAATGGGAATTTAAGATACTGCATTAACTCAGCCAGCCTTTCCTTTATTCCTAAAGAAGAGATGGAAGTGAAAGGATATAAAGAATACTTAAATCAATTTGAAAAATGACAATCAAAAGATTGTTGTTTTTTTATGGTAAAACAGTCCGTTTTTCGATATAATAAGGATGCATGAAAGAAGTGATAAAATGAATAAAATTATACAATTAAATGATGCATTAAGTAATTTAATCGCCGCTGGTGAAGTTGTTGAGAATATGGCTTCAGTTGTGAAAGAATTAATCGAAAACTCAATTGATGCAGATAGTAAAAACATTAAGGTGGATTTACTTGAAGTAGGGTTAAATGAAATCAAGGTAATCGATGATGGAAGCGGAATGAGTAAAGAAGACATGATAATGTCTGTTAGAAGACATGCCACATCTAAGATTAAAACAAGTCATGATTTATATCATATTTCATCTCTTGGTTTTCGAGGTGAAGCTTTACCTTCTATCGCTTCAGTATCTCATTTAGAAATTATAAGTAGTGAAGGCGTTGTTGGACATCGTATTTTCTTACTTAATGGCGAAGTAAAAGAAAGTGGAGAATTTGCTCCGAGAAAAGGTACAAGTATTGCTGTTAGATATTTATTTTATAATACACCAGCAAGACTCAAACACTTAAAGGCAACTAATACTGAATTGTCTTTTATTGTAGGATATATCAATAAAATCGCACTTTCTCATCCTGAAATAGCATTTACACTAACAAATGATAAGAAAACAATATTTAAATCAACAGGTTCAAATAACCACTTAAAAGTTCTTTCAAACATATATTCTATTGAGATCATAAAGAATATGGTTTCTTTTGAAGGTAAAAATCAATATTTTCAAATTAGTGGATTCCTTACTAAACCAGTTTTCAATAGATCAAACAGAAATCATATAACAATAATAGTAAATGATAGAATGATTAAAAACAATAAAATTGTCCGTTCAGTAAGTGAAGCATATAAGACATATCTTCCGATTGGAAAATACCCAATTGTTTTTATCAATATTAAAATGGATCCGTTGTTAATTGATGTGAATGTTCATCCTCAAAAACTAGAAGTAAAATTTACAGAAGAGAGAATGCTTCTATCATTAATTAAAAATACAATTGAAACAAAACTAAAATCGTTAGACTTAATTCCTGAAATAAAAGAAAAGAAAAAAGATAATATAAAATACGAATCACTAAATTTGGAATCAAATATTAACGATAAACCAAGTCTAGTAAAAGAAGATTTTGTCAACTACATTGACGATTTAATTGAAAAGAAAAGAGAAAAAGAAAATACTATTAATTTAGACGAAGTCGATAGTACCAAAATAGAAGAACCTAAAATTGTAAAAAAAATACCGAGACTAGAATATATTGGTCAATACCTTGGTACTTACCTGATTGCCCAAAATGAAACAGGATTATATATCATTGACCAACATGCTGCTGCAGAGAGAGTTAGATATGAAAACTACTATAAAAGAATGGCAAATGTAAGTATCGAAACATATGATTTAATTATTCCAATCACTCTTGATTTATCAAACCAAGAAGTTATTGCATTAATGGATAAACTAGATTTGTTCAAACCAATAGGTATTGGACTTGTTATAAATCAAATAAATACTATTGATATTGTCCGAGTTCCTACATGGTTTATTGAAGGATACGAAAGAATTTATACAGAGGAAATTGTTAAATTCATCTTGGAAGGTAAAAACATCGAAATAATGGACGTCAAAGATTCACTAGCTAAATCATTATCATGTAAACATTCTATTAAAGCTAATAAATTTATAAATAAAAATGAGATTAATAAATTATTCCACGATCTTGAAAATTGTACTAATCCTTATACTTGCCCTCATGGTAGACCAACAATAATTAAATTTACACAAGAAGAAATTGAGAAACTATTCTTGAGGATAATGTAATGATTATAGTAATAGTTGGTCCAACAGGTATAGGTAAAACAAAGCTATCAATCGCCTTAGCTAAGAGATATAATGCTGAGATAATATCAGGTGATAGCGTCCAAGTATACAAAAGATTAGATATTGGAAGTTCAAAAATAACAGATACAGAAAAAGAAGGAATTACACATCATCTTATTGATATTTTAGAACCAGATGAAGATTTTAGTGTAGCAATTTTTCAAAAAATGGTAAGAGAAAAAATAAAAGAGATAGAAAGTATAGGTAAAACGCCTATTATTGTAGGAGGAACAGGTCTTTATATTAAAAGTGTATTATATGATTATAATTTCACAAACACTTCTAGAGACGATTCTCTTGTTGAAAAGTATAAAGATTTATCCAATGAAATACTACATTCAATCTTACAAGAAAAAGATTATGAAAGTTCACTAGTTATTCATCCGAATAACCGAAAAAGAGTACTTCAAGCAATATCAAGAGCTGCAACTAATAAAGTGTCAAATAATAAAAATAAAAATGTGCTTCTTTACAATGCAATATTTATTGGTCTTCGTATGGAAAGAAATGAATTATATGAGTTAATTAATACAAGAGTAGACAAAATGATCCAAAATGGACTATTAAAAGAAGTTGTCCATCTTCATAAAGAGGATATAAACTCTAATAGTGTTAATAGTATTGGCTATAAAGAACTTTATAAGTATCTTAATGGTGAATATGAATTTGATTATGCTGTTGATAAAATCAAACAGCATTCTAGAAATCTAGCCAAGAAACAATACACGTTTTTTAATAATCAATTTGATGTAAATTGGATTGATGTTGACATTAATGACTTTGATAAAACAATAGATAAAGCAGTAGAAATTATAGAAAAATTGATTTAGGGTGATTTACATGATAGAAATATTAAGGACATTTGCCTTTATCTTTATAGCAGAAATGGGAGACAAATCCCAGATTCTGGCGATGGCTTTTGCTACAAAATACAGCGTTAAAAAAGTGCTCCTAGGTATATTTATAGGAGTTTTTTTAAATCATGGGTTAGCTGTTTTATTAGGTAATTCTCTTACAAAGATTATCCCATCAAGTTATCTACAAATTACGGCAGGACTTGCATTCATTTTATTTGCTTTATGGAGTCTTAAAATGAATGATGATGAAGAGAGCTTGAAAAAGAAAGTAAGATACGGACCTGTAGTTACAGTCGCAATAGCGTTCTTTCTAGGAGAGCTTGGAGATAAAACTCAACTGACTGCGATTACGTTGTCATTAAGTTCTGAATTCCCATTATATGTCCTAATAGGATCTGTATTAGGAATGGTAGTAACAGGAGCACTTGGAATATATGTAGGAATTAAACTAGGAAATAAAGTACCTGAATTTTTTATTAAATTAGGTGCATCAATAGTCTTCTTTACTTTTGGATTAATAAAACTATTCTCATCTCTTCCAACAGAATATCTAAAAGCATACTTTATAATACCTTTTATCATACTTATTTTGATTATTGCTTATGTAATAATAAAACCTTCACTAGAACATAGAAAAGAAGGAAAAATAACACTATTCAAGAAAACTGCAGAAAATCTTCACTCTTTCTACAATGACTTATCTGTAAGGATAGAAGACATTTGTCTGGGAGAAAATGTGTGTGGTGAATGTGAAGGAATCAATTGTTTAATTGGATACACAAAATCATTAATTAGAAATGCGGAAAAAGGAATAACAACAGATGTTAAGTATATTGAAAATTTAAATAATCGAAAAAGTTTTAATAAACAAAAAGTTTACCTAAGCCTTAAATTAACAATTGAGTTTTTAAAAGATCATCCAAAAATAGAAGAAGATAATTGCATCAATCAAGTTAGAAAGAACTTTGAAACTATTTTGTTTGGAACATATATAGAAAAATTCGAGAACTATGAGAAATATAAATTAGAGTTAATTAGGATTGATAAAAATTGTATTATTCAAATGAATCTATCGTAAAAAAGACTGTTAAATAGTCTTTTTTTATTGGTTTAATGATTATTTATTGCTATAATAGAATAACGAGGTGAGAAGAAATGAAAAAGCCATTTAAAGAATCATTCGCAGACTTTTCAATAAAGATTGTAAGACCATTTATTCTCTTGTTGATGGGAAGAGAACTTAAAGTAGTAGCAAATGGGGATAAAATTGATAAAAACAGAGAACCATTTATTATGGTTTCTAATCATTTCAATACTTGGGATGCATTTGTAGTAATGAAAAATGTCAAAAGTAAAATACGTTTTTTAGCTACTGCGATAGCTTTCTTAGAACAAGCTAAAGGATTCGGAATGACAGTTATTGCAAGAGCAATACCGAAAAGAGTCGGAAAAGTTGATTATATAGCAACTAAAAAAATCTTTGAATATTTAGACCTTGGATATAGTATTGGATTTTTTCCTGAGGGAGATAATACCTTCTATGGAGAAACATTGCCTATCTTTAAATCTTCAGGGAAACTAATCAAAAAAGCAGATGTAGATGTTGTATTAGTTAAACAACAAGGTGGATATCTTTCTCAACCAAGATGGGCGGATTATTTCGCTAAAAATGGTAAAGTTGTGACAGAGACACTAACATTACTTACAAAAGAAGAAGTCAGAGAATTAACTCCAACTCAAATTAATAATATAATCGAAAAGTCGATATATAATAATGATTATGATTTCCAAAGAGAAAGAATGTATAAATTTGATAGAAAAGCTCGTGCTGAAGGGATAGAGAGATTAGTTTATTACTGTAATAACTGTGGTGGAGTTCTAACTGTTTTTGGTAATAAAGATGATATCATATGTTCTAAATGCGGGAAAATAGGACACATAAACGAATATGAATTTATTGAAGGAAACAAGTATGATAACCTAGTTGATTATAATAAGTATCAGTATAAAAAAATAGAAGAAGTAATAAATAGTGAATTTGTATTCACAGTTACATTAAATCTTGTAAATCATTCAAGTATGAAGAATATAAGAATTGGTAACTACAAGTTGAGATACAAAGATAAGAAATTATATTTAAGTGATAATATATCATCATACACATTTGATTTAGAAAAGATTAAATATCCTTGTAACACAATGAGAAATAGTTTCAGTTTTGACTACGAAGAAGAAACATATAATTTCACAGACATTAGACATCAATTTGTATTATATGAAATGTGTCGACATCTAAACGGAAGCTATAAGGGTTAGAACAATGAGAGATAAAGCTAAAATTGATTTGTGGATTTCTGTACTTTTATGGTCGATGAATATTTTCTACATTGTATTGTTTTTTGTAATTCCTTTAAACGAATTGTGGGTATATGCAGTATTTATTGTACCTGTAATAATTATGATGATTTGGATATTAATTGGTTCATATTATGAGCTTAGAGAAGACTATTTATATATGAGAATAGGGCCATTTTTTGGAAGAATAAAGTATGAAAATATTAAATCTCTAACTTTAAAAAATAACTTACTTTCTTCGATGGCAATGAGTTATCATCGCATCGAAATTAAAGAACACAAAAAAAGTTATTTAAGAGGAACAACTTTTATCGGTCCACAAAACAGAGAAGAGTTTTATGAAGAACTTAAAAGACTTTGTAGAAATTTAGAAAAATAAACCATAAAAGTAATCTAAAAAATTCAGTTCAATTCTTCTCCTATCTAACAGGTTAAGGAGTATTATTGAACATATTAATAAAGGGTGTGATTGAATGAATAACCCATATTTTAGTAAAAGACAAAGTGTATATGCAAAAAATGGTCTAGTAGCAACTAGTGAGGGACTTGCTTCACAAGCCGGGCTTGAAATCCTTAAAAAGGGTGGAAATGCTATTGATGCAGCAGTTGCAACTGCCGCAGCCTTAACTGTAGTTGAACCAACAAGCAATGGTATAGGAAGCGATTGTTTTGCTCTTGTATATTTTAATAATAAATTACATGGATTAAATAGTAGTGGTTATAGTTCGAAAAACATTTCTATTGAAAAACTAAATAAACTTGGACACGAAAAAATGCCGATGACAGGAGTAATTCCAATCACTGTTCCAGGAACTCCGAAAGGCTGGGCAAGATTAATTGAAAAATTCGGTAATCTTAGTCTAATAGAAGTATTATCACCAGCCATTAAATTAGCTGAAGAAGGTTTCATTATTAGTGAAACCGTCGGGTTTTTCTTTGAAAGAGCAATAAAAGTCTATAAAGCAAGAAACACCGGACCACAATTTGATCATTTCTTTAAGGTGTTTACTAAAGAGGGAGCTCCGTATAAAGCAGGAGATTTATTCAAATCACAATATCATGCTGATACATTGAGAAGTATCGGTGAGACAAATAGTGATAGTTTTTATAAAGGTGAAATAGCATCAAAAATTGTTAATTTTATGGTTAAACATAATGGATATATTGATAAATCTGATTTGGCTGAATATGATAGTGAATTTGTTGATCCAATAAGTGTTAATTATAAAGGATATGATATTTGTGAAATTCCTCCTAACGGCCAAGGTATTACAGCCTTAATGGCTTTAAATCTACTAAAAGATGAATCATTTATAAATGGAGATGTAATTACATATCATAAACAAATAGAAGCATTGAAAATAGCTTTTAGTGACACATTAAAATATGTAACTGATCCATTATTTATGAAAATAAAAAAAGAGTTTTTATTAGGTGATGAATACATTAAATTACGAAAAAAAGACATTGGAGATAAAGCATTACTTCATAAACCAATTGATTATAAGAAAAGTGGAACAGTTTATCTTGCAACAGCTGATAAAGATGGCAATATGGTTTCATTTATTCAAAGTAATTATATGGGATTTGGTAGTGGTATTGTAATTGATGGTACAGGAATTGCAATGCAAAATAGAGGTCATACATTTAGTTTAGATAAAACACATCATAATAAACTAGAACCTAGAAAAAGAACTTTACATACTATTATTCCTGGATTTATCTTAAAAGATAATAAAGCAATTGGACCATTTGGAGTAATGGGCGGGTTTATGCAACCTCAAGGACATTTACAAGTGGTTATGAATATGATAGACTTTGGTATGCACCCTCAAGCTGCATTAGATGCCCCAAGATTTAGATGGGATAAAGGGTTAAAAGTCGCACTTGAAAGTAGTTTTGATGTTCATGTTGCTCAGAAATTACAGCAACTAGGTCATCACATAAATATTGATTTATATGGTTCTGGATTTGGTAGAGGACAAATGATTATTAAAGAAAAAAGCGGATATAAAGCAGGAACTGAAACAAGATGTGACGGTTTTATAGCTTATTATTAGGAGGAAAATTTATGAATAAATATCTAGAATTATTTTGGGCATTTATAAAACCTGGAGTATTTGGATTTGGTGGAGGACAAGCTACTATACCGTTAATAAGGGAAGAGGTTGTTGATAATTACCATTATTTAACAGAAGAACAATTCGCAGATTATCTAACAATGGGTAATACATTACCTGGACCAATTGCTACTAAGATGAGTATTATAATTGGATACGATTTATATGGTTATCTAGGAGCATTTATTGCTTTTATGGGAATGATTCTTCCAAGTACACTTGCAATTTTATTGTTATTTAATGTTTTCTTAGAATATAAAGATACAGCCTTTGTTCAAGGAATGCAGGCTGCAGCAAAACCTGTTGTAGTTGTATTAATTGCCGGAGTAGCAATTAGCATGGCACGCTCAAGTTTTCTAAAAAGTGTCGATTTTAGTAATATAAACACATTAATTGTTTTTGGACTTTTTATAGTTTCAACTGCATTGATGTTGTTAAATGAATTTATTCCATCTTTCAATATTCATCCAGCATTAATGATCGTAGTTGCACTTGTAATAGGTGGATTCTTCATAAGATAAAAAAAAGAGCTCTAATTTATTTAGAGTTCTTTTTTGTTGTAATCTTGAAAACCATTTTCTAATACATATATATTACGGAATCCACTCTTAGTAAGTTTTTTAGCAGCTTTGAAACTTATTTTTCCATTACTGCAATAGATGTAAATAGATTGGTCTTTTCTAAGTTTAGTGAATTTAGTTGAAAACTGGCTCTTTTTAAAATTACGTGCTCCCTTAATTTTATCCTTTTCAAACATATCCTTTTTACGAACATCAATTAATTGTCCTTTTCTCATGTTATCTTGAAAATCTTTTTTATTAATAATGTGGATTGAGCTATAATCATTATTTTTTCTAGAAACAATTAAAAGCCCAATTAAAGCCCCTAAGACAATTGCGATTACGTATGACCATATTCCCATAGTATCACTCCTAACAAATAAAATTATAAATGCAAACAAGTATTATGTCAATGAGAGTGTGAAATTCAAGCTAATATATAGTATAATGAGAAATAGACAAATTTGATTATTTAAAATCTGATTTAAAAGGAGAAATATATGGAACTTTTCCCAAAACATTCATTGGAACTGTTTAATCTTTTTTGGTTTCCAATGATTTATGGAATACTAATTATAATTGTGATGTTGAATGTAAAGAAGGAAAGTAAAAATAGAATACTAACTTATCCAAAAAATGATAATAAAATTATTCAATTTTTTTCACTTGGATTTATGATTGTGTTTGGCAAGCTAATCATTCTTTATTCAATTTTTGTTCCTATTATAGCATTTACTGTATATTTTTATATTGGGGTAATCATTTATATGGTTAGTATCTCTTGTTCTGTTTACGCTATGTATTACTTTTCAAAAGCAGATACATCTAGACCTGTTACTAGTAGTATTTATAAGTATTCAAGACATCCTATGCAAGTCATGTTTTACTTATCTTGGATTGGGTTAGGGTTAATTTCAGGAACATGGATTATAATAATTTACACAATTATTTTTTCTGTTTTAATTATTCCTTCACTCGTTTCACAAGAAAAGGACTGTGTTGAACAATATGGAGATGAATATATAGAATATTTGAAAAGAACACCTCGATTTATAATTTTTAGATGGAAGAATTGATATAAAGATAGACAAATAGAGTATTATTATATATAATAATCTATGATTAGGAGTGAATATAAATGATTTCAACAAACAATTTTAAAACAGGTATTACAATTCAAACAGACGGGAATCTTTATTCAGTAATAGAATTCCAACATGTTAAACCAGGAAAAGGACCAGCATTTGTTAGAAGTAAATTAAGAAATTTACGTACAAATGGAATATTAGATAAAACTTGGAGAGCAGGAGAAAAAGTGGCTCCAGCTCATATCGATAAAGATAAAATGAATTATTTATATGCTATGGGAGATATCCATGTGTTTATGAATAATGAAAATTATGAACAAGTAGAAATTAATGAAACTAGCATCCACCAACAATTGAATTTTATAATTGAAGGTATGGAAGTTAATGTAATTACTTTTGAAGGTGAAATATTAGGAGTAGATATTCCTGAGAAAGTTACTTTAGAAGTTACAGAAGCAGATCCTGCAGTAAAAGGAAATACTGCTCAAACAGCCACAAAAGATGCAATTTTACAAACAGGATTCAAATTACAAGTACCTTTATTTGTTAACAGAGGCGATAAAATCGTTGTTAATACAAGTACGGGGAAATATGATACAAGAGCTTAAAGGGAGTGAAGTAGAGTGGATTATTCCGCCATGTATTTACTAGGTATTACAGACATTTCAATATATACAATAATTATAATAGTTGTTTTGATAGCTGTTTCAGCTTTCTTTTCTATGAGTGAAACAGTATTTTCTAGTGTTAATGTTATTAGATTAAAGAGATTTATAGAAGACTCAAAAAAAGGTAGTAAAAAAGCCCTGTGGATCACAGAGCATTTTGATTTAACTCTATCTACAATTTTGGTTGGAAATAATCTTGCTAATATAGCACTGGCTACTGTGAGTGTTGGAGTGTTTTCGCAAATTTTTGTTAATAACATTACACTTATTAATGTAGCGAATACAGTTGTTATGACAATAATTATTTTGATATTCGGAGAGATTATACCAAAAAGTTTTGGTAAAAATAATGCAGAAAGAGTTGCTTTATCAATAAGTTCACTTTTATATTGGATTATTAAAATAATGAAACCTGTAACTTGGATATTCCTGAAAATTAAAGAATGTATCGTTAAAGACAATATATATACAGTTACTGTAACTGGAGATGAGTTAGAAACTATCATTGATACAATGGAAGAAGAAGGCTCAATAGATGAAGACGAAGCAGAAATGCTTCAAAGTGTACTTGATTTAAATGAAAAGAAAATATATGAAATAATGACTCCAAGAGTAGATATGATTGGGGTTGAAGTAAATGATTCAATTGAAGAGATTAAAGAAGTGTTCTTCAAATATTTATTATCCAGATTACCTGTATTTGAAGATAACCGTGATAATGTTATTGGAGTTTTATATGAAAGAGATTTCTTTACAAAACTTATAAAAGGTGAAGAAATCGTTATAAGAGAAACGATGAAAGAACCATGCTTTGTTTCGACATCAATGCGTGTTGATACATTGATTGAAACATTGCAAAGAGAAAACTCTCATATTGCAATTGTAAGTGATGAATATGGTGGTACAAGTGGTATTGTAACAATGGAAGATGCCCTTGAAGAACTTGTTGGAGAGATTTATGATGAACATGATAAAGTAGAAGATGAATTCATCCAACAATTAAAAGAATTTAAGTATGGGATAAAAGCTGAAATAGACCTAGAGGATTTATTTGATGATTTAGATCTTGGTAAATCACCAAAATCTCATTACTCAAGTCTTTCAGGATGGCTTCATGATAAATTTGAAGAAATTCCAGAGGTTGATGATTCTTTTAATTATGTTCAAGAAATTAAGAATTATGCACATGACGAAGAAGAACCAAGAAGATTATTATTAAAGTTTGTTGTTAAAGATATAAAAGATCGACGTATCAATTATGTTCATTTAACAATTGAAGAAAATATTGAAGAATAAAAGAGGGATTCCCTCTTTTTGTCTTAGGAGGTGCAAAAGTGGAGAGACTACAAAAAGTTATTGCTAGAAGCGGTTATTCATCAAGAAGAAAAGCAGAAGACTTGATTACATCTGGAAAAGTAAAAGTAAACAATAAAGTTGTTACTGAACTTGGTACAAAAGTTACTAACAAAGACATTGTTCATGTTGAAGGAAATTTAATAGAAAATGAAGATTTAGTCTATTATCTGCTTTATAAACCTGAAGGTTATGTTAGTACTACAAGTGATGAGTTTGGAAGAAAAACAGTATTAGATTTAGTTCCTAACGATAAAAGAGTTTATCCAGTAGGAAGACTAGATTATGATACATCAGGTGTTTTACTTCTAACAAATGATGGTGCTTTTACTAATTCTTTGACTAGCCCAAAGAATCATGTTGAGAAAGAATACAATGTGAGACTAGAGGGGCTATTAAGAAAAGAAGAATCTACGACAATATGTCGTGGAGTTAAACTTGATGGATATACAACTAGAAAAGCTAGAATCAAAGATGTTTCATATAATAAAAACAATTTAACAACTACTGCGACAATAATTATTACTGAAGGAAAGTATCATCAAGTTAAAAAAATGTTTGAATTTACTGGACACAAAGTTTTAAAACTTAAAAGAGCAAGATTTGGTGTAATAACACTTGAAAATATGAAAATTGGTGAGCATAGGTTATTGAAACCCTACGAGCTTAAGCAATTAAGAATTTTAGTGAAATAACACTTTATGAAAAATAAGGTGTTTTTTTTAAAAAGTATCATATGTTTAATATTTTAAATTATTATGATAATGTACTATTTTTTGATATAATATAATTTGATTGAAAAGAGGTGATATCATGAACTATATCCAAATAGCCATCGATGGTCCCGCAGGTGCTGGAAAAAGCACTATAGCTAAACTGATAGCTAAGAACTTGAATTTTATTTACATTGATACAGGTGCAATGTATCGTGCAATAACTTTGAAGGCAATGAACATGGGAATCGATTTAGATGATGAGAGAAAATATAATTTTGTTAGTGAAACAAAATTTGAATTTATAGATACTCTTCTATATATGGATGATGTTGATGTATCACACGAAATAAGAAAACCGATTATTTCAAATAACGTTTCACTTGTTTCTTCTTACTTCTCAGTTAGAAAAAGCTTAGTTGAAATGCAACAAATTATGGCAGGTAATAATAATGTTGTAATGGATGGAAGAGACATTGGAACAAATGTTTTGCAAGATGCAGAATATAAATTCTTTTTAACAGCTTCAATAAGTAAAAGAGCTGAAAGAAGGCATATAGATAATTTGGAAAGAGGAATCATAAGTGATCCTTTCAAACTGGAAATAGAGATTGAAAGAAGAGACTACCTTGACACAAATAGAATTCATAGTCCTTTAAAAGTCGCTGATGACGCGATTAGAATAGATACGTCAGATTTAAACATAGAGCAAGTCGTAATGTTAATAACTAACAGAGTTAGAGAGGAAGAATAAACATGGATTTTAAAATGAATAAAGTAAAAGTAGGTATGGTAGTTGAAGGAACAGTCTTTAAAGTAACGGATGAATCAGTTTATTTAGATATTCAAGCTTTTACAGAAGGAGTAATTCATAAAAAAGCATTTTCACTTGAACCTATCGAATCATGTAAAGAGATTTGTAAAGAAGGAGACGTTCTTAAAGCCAAAATAAACCGTATTGACTTTGATGACCAACAAATCTTAATGTCAAGATTAGATATTTTAAGAAATGAAAAAAGAGATAAATACGGTGATTTAGCCGGTAAAAATAGTCGTTTAAAAGCAAAAGTTGTCAAAGTTACTAGAGGTGGACTCATTCTTAAAAATGATGGTGTAGAGATGTTTATGCCTTTATCTCAAATGGCAATACAAAAAGTTAATGCAGAAGATTTGATGGGACAAACACTTGAATGTAAAGTTATCGAAATGGATAATAGAAAAATTATTGTTTCAAGAAAAAAAGTATTAGAAGAAGACTTACGTGCAAACAAACAAGCTGAATTTGATGAACTTAAAGTTGGACAAGTAATAGAAGGAAAAATTACTAGAATAACTAATTTTGGAGCATTTGTTTCAGTTGGATATAACGAAGGTCTTGTTCATATCTCTCAAATTTCTCATCACCAAGTTGCTAAGGTTGAAGATGTTTTAACTGAGGGTGAAACTGTTAAAGTAGAAATTATTAACTTAGAGAAAAAACGTATAGGATTAAGTATTAAGAAATTACTTGAAACTCCTTGGAAACTTTATGCAAAAGATCATAAAGTTGGAGACAAAGTAACTGGGAAAATTGTTCGCAAAATGGCAAAAGGGATGCTTGTAGAAGTAGAACGTGATGTTATAGGATTAATTAGTAGTAGAGATTATTCTTGGGATCCAAAAACAAATCTTGCTGGTGAAGTTGAAGTAGGTAGTACTTTAGAACTTCAAATTGTTGGGTTAGATGTTGAAGCACGTAAAATGGGATTATCAAAAAAACACTTATCATATAATCCATGGAATGATGTGACACTTAAAGTTGGAGATGAAGTTTCAGGAACTGTTGAAGAACTTCAATCACGTGGTGCAATCGTTAAAATCCAAGGTGTAAAAGCATTTTTACCAATTGGTGAGATAAGTTCAGATAGAGTAAATCAAGTTAGTGATGTCTTGAAATTTGAAGAAGTAGTAAAAGTTGTTGTTTTAGATATAGATAAAAAAATGTGGAAATTATCAGTAAGCATCAAACAACTACATGAACAAAAACAACAAAAAGAATTCGCAGAATATTTAAAAACAGAAGAAAAAGCAAAAACGACCACTTTAGGAGATCTTTTCGGAGATAAACTTAAAGAATTTAAATAAAAAAGGATTTTGGTATTATGTTACCTACAGTCGCAATTGTTGGGAGACCAAATGTTGGGAAATCAACACTATTTAACAGAATTATTGGTAGTCGTTTCGCTATAACTGATGATGAACCTGGAATTACAAGGGACCGTCTTTATAGCAAAGGGGAATGGTTAACAAGACAATTTAATCTAATTGATACTGGAGGCATCGACTTTGAAGATGCCCCTTTTATTCATGAAATAAAGAGCCAAACAGAAATCGCTATTGAAGAAGCAGATTTAATAATCTTAGTATGTGACATTAGAACTGGTGTAACTGAAGAAGATATGTATGTTGCTAAAATGTTATATAAGGCTAAAAAACCTGTTGTTGTAGCTTTGAATAAAGCGGATGATATTGTTTTAACTGACACAATGTATGAGTTTTATTCTCTTGGTTTAGGAGATCCAATTCCAATAAGTAGTAAACATGGAGTTGGAATGGGAGATTTACTTGATAAAGTTATTCATGATTTACCATTTATTGAAGATGTAGTTTATGCTGAGGATAGAATAAAACTATGTTTAATTGGTAGACCAAATGTAGGTAAATCATCTTTAACAAATGCACTATTAGGAGAAAAAAGAGTAATAGTCTCAGATATAGCAGGAACAACTAGAGATTCAATTGATAGTTTGTTTAGTTATGATGATCAAGATTATGTAGTAATTGATACTGCGGGATTAAGAAAAAAAGGAAAAGTATATGAGAACGCAGAGAAATATAGTGTTTTAAGAGCGTTAAGTGCTATTGATAGAGCAGATATTTGTTTGATTCTGATCGATGCTGAAACAGGAATAAGAGAATATGATAAAAGAATTGCAGGATATGCAAAAGATGCTGGAAAAGGTATCATACTTGTTGTTAATAAATGGGACACTGTTGAAAAAGATACAAAAACAATGAATAGATGGGAAAAAGAATTAAGATCTCATTTCCAATTTATAACATATGCTCCAATGATTTTCTTATCAGCATTAACTAAACAAAGAGTTAATACTCTATTCCCACGTATCAAAGTTGCTTTTGAAAATTATAGTAGAAGAGTTCAAACAAGTGTTTTAAATGATGTTGTAGTGGACGCAATGTACGTTAGTCCTCCAAAAAAACACAATGGACAAGTCTTAAAAGTTTACTACGCTACTCAAGTAACTAGTAAACCACCAACATTTATTTTATTTGTGAATGATGAAAAAGTTATGCATTTTAGCTACGGAAGATATCTTGTAAATCGTTTACGTGATTCGTTTAATTTTGAGGGGACACCAATTAAATTAATATTAAGAAAGCGTGATTAAGATGAAAATAACTGTAATTGGCGGAGGATCTTGGGGACTTGCATTGTCAAAAGTTTTAAGTGACAATAGTCATGAAGTATTAGTTTATGATGTTAATGAAAAAATAGTAAACAAAATAAATGAACTTCATATTTGTCTTCAATTAGATGAAAATATACCTGAAAACATTGTTGCTACAAACAATATGTTTGAAGCTATCAATTTTTCTGAGACTATCTTATTTGTTGTCCCAACAAAGGTTCTAAGACTTGCAATTAAAGAGTCTTTAAAACATCTAAACTCATCTAAGTTATTTATTAATGCAGCAAAAGGTATAGAACCTGAAACATTCTTAAGAATTTCAGAAATATTTACGGAAATGATACCTCCAAAATATTTAGGAGGATTTGTCTCATTATCTGGACCGAGTCATGCCGAAGAAGTAATCAAAGGTTTGACAACGGTCATTACTGCATCAAGTGAAAAAAGAGAGAATGCAGAAATTGTTCAAGAACTATTTCATAACACTGAATACTTCCGAGTTTACACATCTACTGATCTTAAAGGAGCAGAGATGGGTGGAGCTTTAAAAAACATATTTGCACTAGCATCAGGACTAATAGCTGGTAAAGGACTTGGGGATAATGCACGTGCTGCATTAATCACAAGAGGACTTGTAGAAATGAAAAAATTCTATGAAATTTATGGTGCAGATACCAAAAGCTTGATGGGATTAACAGGAATTGGCGATTTAATTGTTACCTGTACAAGCCCACACTCTCGTAACTTCCAAGCAGGTTATAAAATAGGTCATGGAAAGGATTTAGAAGAAACGCTAAATTCGATGACAATGGTTGTTGAAGGGATTAGAACTTGTGAAGCAGCTTACAAATTTGCAAAAGAAAAAAACCTTGATATGCCTATAATTAGCGCTATTTACGATGTTCTATTCAATAAAATGGATCCTGATGTTGCTGTTAAAATGCTTTTAGGAAGAAGTTCTAAAGCCGAATAAGAATTATTTATATGTGAACCTTCATTCATTTGAAAGACCATTTGTTTAGCTATATAGCCAACTGAAGATATTGACCACAAATTTTTAAATTTGTGGTTTTTGATTGCAAAAAAGCTGAAAAGTCTTGCAATAAAGCCGTAAACTTGCTATAATATAATTAGTAAAAATTAAAAGGAGGTAATTATATGAATAAAACAGAATTAATTTCAAGAATTGCAGAAGTATCAGGGTTAACTAAGAAAGATTCTGAAATGGCATTAAATTCTACTTTAGCTTCAATTCAAGAATCTTTAGTTGCAGGGGAAAAAGTTGTACTTACAGGTTTCGGAACTTTTGAAGTAAGAGATCGTAAAGCAAGAGTGGGTCATAACCCAAGAACTAATGAAAAAATTAACATTCCTGCACAAAAATCACCTGCTTTCAAAGCTGGTAAAGTTTTAAAAGACTCAGTTAGATAATATTTAAAATTAATTTAAAGAAATACTACATAATATGTAGTATTTTTTTTGCTTTTATGTTATTTTTTTTATGTATGTTGAGGAGGTGATTGTGATTAATCTAGATAGATATTTACAATTTGGTAATGGGATAAGTAATGATATTTTTATTGCCGTTTTAAAAAACGATACAAAGTATATTGTTAAATACTATGAATCAGGAAGTGACATGTTAATAACTGATGAGAGAAAGCAAACATTACTCCACTTAGCAGCAAGAAATAAAGCATATCATTCTATGGAGTTATTACTTCTGATAGGATTGGATCCTAACATTGGAGATAAATATGACGAGACCCCATTACATATATCCTCATTTATGGGATCGGCCGATTTAGTAAAGTTACTTTTGGATAACTCAGGTGATCCAAATCACAAAAATGATTCTATGCAAACTCCTTTGCATAAAGCAGCATTTAAAGGAAGTGTAGAAGTTATCAAGTTACTCCTTGATTATAACGCCGATATTTACGCTGTGGACGAGAATCACACTTCTATGGTTCAATATGCAATAAGAAGTAAAAAGATTAAGGCAGTTAAGTTTCTTATCGAAAATAGAGCAATCCTTAACTCTCTTGATATTAAAAAACAATCAGTTCATCATTATGCTGCATTATATTCAACTATTGAAATCGCAATGTATTTAATAGAACTAGGAGTAAATCCATATTCAAAGACTAACTTCAGATATACTCCTCTGCATTTTGCAGTAGATTTACCTCATACTGATATGGTTAAATTATTTTTAAAACATGGATTAACTAGTTATGATAAAAATAAGTTTGGGCAATCACCCTATGATAGAGCTATCTTTAAAAATAGTTATGAATCTGTAGAGATATTTAACAGATTAAAAAACGATAAGGATTATCAGTCTCAGCTTTTAAAAACCCCATTAATATTAAGTATTGTAATGAATGAATTTGATAAAGCAGATTGTTTAATACCTATATCAAACGTAGACGAGAAGGATTCCTTTGGTAATACTGCATTGTTTTATGCAATCATGAACAGAGAATCTTATTTAGTTGAAAAATTACTTAATAAAAATGCATCTATTTACAATATAGATAGATGGAATAAGAACGCTATTTATTTTGCTACTATAGTTGGAAACATTGACATTATCAAACACTTACAAAAAGCGAAAATTGATTATACTGAGAAGTATGATGGATATTCAGTCTTAGAAATAGCAAGGTATAACCATGATTTAGAAGTATATGAAGTATTAAAAAAAGGTCCACTATAAAATTTATAGTGAACCTTTTATGTTTCTTACATAAATAATAATGAGGTAGCTAGTAAATTCCACACGAAATGAACAAAGATAGCAGCAAAAATATTTTTATCTGACGCTAAGTATATAACGCCGAAAGTAGCTCCTAATAATCCATAGTAAATCATTTGAATGTAATCGCCTGATGCAACATGAACAAATCCAAACAAAGCTCCACTTACTAAAACTGCAAATGCTGCAATTAGGATCTTATTTCGCTTATATTTTCTTGAACCATCATCAATTCCTATTTTGAAATTAGCTAAATCTATAATTGCTTTTCTAAATACAAATTCTTCAACCAAAGGAGCAAGGATAACTGCGAAAATAATCATTGATATTTTATCGAAAATAGAACCATCCATTAATTGGACTAACTGTTCTTGATTCTCAGATGTCTCAGTAACTCCTAATAATAAGAGTAGCAAATTACTGATAATACTCATAGTATACATAGCTAAAATACCTACTATAACAACAGTAACTATTTTCTTCCTATTATCTAAAAAATGCCTTATTTGCTTCTTAAAATAATTTCTAAAGATAAAAATAAATAATAAGGATAGAACACCATATAGTACTAAACTAGTTATAACATTGAAAGTAATAAACAATTCATCATCATCCCATATTTCTGGGTAAGATAATAAAATAGTTGCTAGCGCTATTGTCATTAGGAGTTGTACTCCACCATATATAAATAGGATAATAAAGTTGTCGCGATTCTTTTTCATATTATCACTCCTAATGACAATTATAACATAATGTAGTGTAATTGTAGTGGTTAAAAACCCAATAATTATTTGACATTATGAGTTTATGTTGGTATTATATAAAAAGCCAAGAAAACAATTATAAATATGGTAAAAAATCTATTAAAATAAGGGTGATTATAATGGCGAAAAAATCATTTGCAGTTATTGGAATGGGACGCTTTGGACAAAGCGTTGTTAAAGAGTTAATAAAAAAAGAAGTTGATGTACTAGTAATAGATAAAGATCCAGAAGCTATTGCAAAGATGAGCAAAATTGCTACACATGCAGTTACATTGGATACTACTGATGCAGTAGCATTGAAAGAAGTAGGTATTTCAAGTATCGATCATGTGATTGTCGCAATTGGTGAACAATTACAAAGTAGTATTTTAACTACCTTAATCTTAAAAGATTTAGGTGTTAAGAGAGTTACAGTAAAAGTGCAAAATGATAATCATGCAAAAGTAGTGCAAAAACTTGGTGCAGACGAAATTATTCAACCAGAACAACAATCAGGTAAAAGATTAGCAAGTAAAATTGTATCTGATAATGTACTAGACTATATTGATTTAAATGACACTCATAGTTTTATTGTTGTAAATGTGACCGAAAAGATTATAGAGTCGACAATAATAAATCTAGATGTAAGAAATAAATTCAACATAAACGTTGTAGCTATAAGAAGAAATGAAGAAATCATAATTCCAACACCATCTGATGTTATTGAGGGTGAAGATCAACTTCTATTAATTGGTAAAAATACAGATTTAGATAAATTTAATAATTGGTTAAGAAAATAAGCACTGAAAATTGCTGATTTATTATTATATCTAAAGAGAATTCATCTCTTGTATTACGAAGTTAAAAGTAATTAAAACAAACAAAAAGATGTACTCATTGAGTGCATCTTTTATTAATTTTATAATTATTATAAATAAGGGGACTATTTTTATATGAAAACCCTCTTATTTGTAATAATTATCACTTTCAAACTATAAATTGTAAATGAATGATAATATGATTTTGAGGTGATACTATGAGTAAAACATTTAATAAAAGAATTTTTAATATAAAGGAACATTTTGCAATAATGAAAAATGCAGCTAAAGGGTTTATCTTACTTCGTTACGTAAAAAAGAATAAACTTTTCAATAAAAAGTTTAAAGAACGTATTATGCTTGCAGTTACAGAAGTTAACGGATGTGAACTATGTTCATATGTGCATACTAAAATATCATTGGAATCAGGAATGAGCCATGATGAGATTAGAGGAATATTAAACGGAATAAAAGATGATATACCTGAATCTGAAGTAGTAGGAGTATTATTTGCAGAACATTATACTGATTCTCATGAAAATCCAGATGATGAAGCTATTAATACATTGATTAAGGAATACGGAATTGATAAAGCAAAAATCATTTGCGCGGTCCTTGGAATGATAACTATGACTAACGCCATGGGTATATCATTAGGACTACTTAAAGAAAGATTTTCTTTCAAAAGAGTTAAAAGAAGTAAGTTTCTTAATGAGTTAGGAATTCCAGTTTTAACAATGACTGTTTTCCCAATATTTTTCATTTATTATAAAATTAAATCATTATTTAAATCATTAAAATGTAGCATAATACAAGACAAAGTCGCTTTAGCTAGTTAAAGTGAAATTCCTTGCTTTTATGGTAAAACGGTAATATAATTAAAATATAATACAAGGGAGCAATCAATCGACAAACTTATTAATTTCTATGTCTGGCAGTACCAGGTGAACAGTAGGAGTTGTAGTAGTTGAATTTGTAGTAAATCTTGTAACAATATTATCTCGTATGATTTAATTATCTGTAATATTTATTTTGAAGTAAATTTTGAAGTAATGTAATAAATTTTTAATTAATCGTATAGATTTTAAAAAAGAATATTGATTTGCCAGAGAACAAATTGTTAAATTAGTGACAACTCCTCTGCTAGCCATAGAAATTAATTTTAAAAAAGGCAATTGCCTTTTTTTTTATGATATAATGGGATCAGGTGATTAATATGAAAGAAATTGTAATAGCGACTAAAAACAAACATAAGATTATCGAAATGAAGAAGATATTGGAAGAAATTGGATATTCTGTCTTATCGTTATTTGATTTTGATGAATTTCCAGACATAATAGAAGATGGAAATACTTTTAGAGAAAATGCATTAAAGAAGGCAAAAGAGCTGTCTAATTACTTGAATAAGACTGTTGTTTCAGATGACTCAGGATTAGAAGTGTTTGCATTAAAAAACGAACCTGGCGTATATTCTGCAAGGTATAGTGGAAACAATAAAACATATGAAGATAATAATAAACTCTTATTAAAAAATATGGAATCTATTGAGAATAGAGCTGCTAGATTTGTGACAACTATGTGCCTGTATTCTCAAACTGAAAAACCAATCTTCTTTGAAGACTATTTATATGGGGAAATTAGCAAAAAATATAAAGGAACTAATGGATTTGGATATGATCCTATATTTTATGTTCCAGAACTAAAAAAGAATTTAGCTGAAATTAATCTTGAAGAAAAAAATCGAATTTCTCATAGAGGAAAATGCTTAACTAAGTTAATAAAACATTTAAAAAACAAGTGATAAGTGATATAATTTTCATAACGAATAATAAGAAGGAGGAATAATATGTCAATCAAAGGTACTCAAACAGAAAAAAACTTATTAAAAGCTTTTGCTGGAGAATCACAAGCTAGAAATCGTTACACAATGTTTTCTAAAATAGCAAAAAAAGAAGGATACGAACAAATTTCTGAAATGTTTTTAGAAACTGCAGGTAATGAACTTGAACATGCAAAAATATTTTTTAGACATTTAGAAGGTGGAGCAGTTGAAATAACTGCAACTTACCCTGCTGGGATTGAAGGTTCTACTCCTGAAAACTTACTTGCTGGTGCTGAAGGTGAATTTGAAGAGTGGGATGAATTATATCCTGAATTTGCTAGAATCGCACAAGAAGAAGGATTTCCAAAAGTAGCTGCTTCATTTAAGAAAATTGCAAAAATCGAGAAAGAACATGAAGAAAGATATCGTAAATTCTTATTAAATATTAAAGAAGAAGTAGTATTTGAGAGTGAAACTGAAACTGCATGGGTTTGCCGTAAATGTGGTCATATCCATTTTGGAAAAAGAGCTCCTGGTATGTGCCCTGTTTGTATGCATCCTCAATCTTACTTTGAAAGAAGAAAAACTAATTTTTAATTAAATTAAGAGTAGAGAATTTATTTCTCTACTTTTTATTTGCATAAATACACGTTTTGCTTACTTTTTTACAATTAATTTGATATAATTATGTAAAGTTGGTGGTTATATGAAAGTTGTTGTATTTAGTGATGCTCATGGAAATAAAATAATTGTTGAAAGGATTATAAGCTTTAATCCAGATGCAGATTTTTTTGTTTCATTAGGAGACAGTGAATTACCACTCGACTTTTTAGTGGACTTAGATATTATCCCAATTAAGGGTAATTATCCAAGAGATGCAGGGTTTGTTTATGAGAGTGTATTAGAGATTGCAAACAAAAAGTTATTACTGGTTCACGGGCATAAATTCAAAGTCCAAAAAAGTTTAATGAAGTTATTAAGACGTGCCATGGATTTAGATGTTGACATAGTTCTTTATGGTCATACACATATAGCAAAAGTAGATAGAGCAGGTGAATTATATCTTTTTAATCCAGGAAGTATTAAGAATCCTAGATCTAAATTAGTACCTTCATATCTTATCTTAGAAATTACTGATGAATCTATTGAATACACTTTTAAAGAAGCTGAAACAAATATTACAATAGAAAACATATAGGTATATTCATTAACGTTAGACATATTTGTAATTAAATAGAGCGTAATTTCGCTCTATTTTTAAGTAATGGGTTACATACTTAATAAGTTTACATAAACAATGTATTGTGATATTCTTGAAATGAAAATAGGAGTGATATTATGAAAAAAATAGTTCTAGTTCTTATTATTGTACTGAGTATATTATTAATGACAGGATGTAAAAAAGAAATAGATGAAATAGATGAAATAGATGAAATTGATTTTAGTGAAGTTTATCCAAATAACGGTACTTATTATGAACTTTTTGTTAGAAGTTTTGCGGATAGTGATAATGATGGTGTTGGTGACTTTAATGGAATCACTGCTAAACTAGGATATTTAAAAGATCTAGGTATAAATGGGATTTGGCTTATGCCAATTCATCCATCACCTACATATCATGGATATGATGTAACTGATTTTTATGATGTTAACCCTGAATATGGAACAATGACAGACTTTGAAAATCTTCTTATTGCTGCAGAAGAATTGGAAATTGATATTATAATAGATTTTGTAATTAATCATACTTCAAGTGAAAATCCATGGTTTCAAGGATGGAAAGATGGAGATCCTGATTATGCTGGATTTTATCGTTTAATAACAGCTAATGATGAACGAAAAGATGAAAATGGTGCCTGGGGACAAAATATTTGGCATAATACAACTGGGGGTTATTACTGTGGATATTTTGGGGCTGGAATGCCTGATTTAAATTGGAGTAATGAAAATGTTCAAGCAGAAATGTTGAATGTTGCATCATTTTGGATTGAAAAGGGAGTAGATGGATTTAGATTAGATGCTGCTTTGCACTTAGAAGGAGTAGGAGAAGTTAAATCACCTACAGTACCAATAGATTCAACTTTGGTTAAGCTAGAGTATTTTGAGTATCAAATAGAGAATCTATACCCTGATATTTACATAGTTGGTGAGATTTATGATGCGTTTAGTGTTTCAAGTCTATTCTATCAATCAATGGATAGTGCTTTAAATTTTGAAATTGGAGATGAAATACTCAGAGCTATTAATACAGGTTTTAGTACTGATTATGTTTCAACGATTGTAAGATATAATGAAATAATAAACAGTTACGAAAGTGACGGAATAGATGCTCCATTTTTAAGAAATCATGATCAAGATAGAATGGCTAGTATTTTAAATGGTAATATTTCTAAATTGAAGCTAGCAGCTGAAATGCTATTAACATTACCTGGAAATCCATTTATCTACTATGGAGAAGAATTAGGAATGTTCGGAATAAAGAGTACTGGACCAATTTGGGACGAAACAAGAAGATTACCTTTGCCATTTGGTGATGACTATACTACTACGTGGTTTGTAGATGAATTTAATATAGAATTGGATAGTGCATTACAACAAGATGCTGACTCGAATTCACTGTTTAATGTATACAAAAGTATATTAGCAGTAAGAAATAATTCTCTTGCATTAAAGTATGGAGATATCTTCCCATATGAGGAGAGTTCAAATGCACTTCAAGGATATTATAGAGTATTTAACTATAATCAAGATAATCAAGAAATTGTTCTTGTTTTACATAATGTAAGTGAAGGTGAATATAAATTATATTTAGAAGATGAAGATGTTATGTATTATTCAAAAGGAATAGATAATTATAATGGTAGTGTTGAAGAAAGATCAACACTGATACTTAGAATGAACAATGAATTAATAGGTGATTTATATGAATAAAAATAAAGTTTCTTTTTCTCAGATGTTTTCGAGATCAATTTCCAATTTTAGTGAAGTATTTGGATTGTTTGAAGCAAGTTTATTTAAAGTAATAATGTATTTCATACTTCTTAACTTACTGATGTTCTTGCCAATTACAATGCAAGTAGTAAATTTAGAAAATCTTGATTATGCTAAATATGGTTTTACTTTCATGGAAGATCTTCCAGATTGGTTACCTAGTGGCTTACCAACTCATTGTAAAATTGATAATAATGAATTACAGTGTTTAAATAACGATGTATTTGAGTATGATATTGTTAATAGAGATAAGATTTATCATATCTATTTCAATGTAGAAGACTCAGTCGAAATCAAAGAAAGTAATACAATTATTTTCTATCAATCTGGTATTAATTTGAATATTGGAGAATCAAATGTGTTACGGCTTACATATTCTGGATTTGGGTACACTGATTTCAATGAAATCAATCAAATGAGTCCTGAAGAAGCTAGCGATATTCTATTTGAATCTCTCTTTCAAAGTGTTAAACCAGCAATTATATTACCAATAATCCTTGCCTTTGTTGGAATTTTAACACTAACTAATATTATTTTGATATTCTCTATTGCTACCCTATCTATGCTGTTTAAATTTAATCAAAGTGATTTTCCAAGATATCAAGACATAATAAAATTGATGATTTTCGCATCAACAATTCCATCAATTATAAATTTAGGGTTAGGATTTTTTGGGTTGAGTGCGTTTACTTCAATCAGCTATAATATTATTACTCCTATCCTGGCATATTTTATGTATAAAGCAAGTAGAATGAAAATAGAAGCGAATTTATAGTAGTATTAATACAATAATAAAGAAAAAGAAAGCATTTACTGTAAGTGTTTTCTTTTTATTTGGATTTTTGTGATAAAACATGAAATGGGTTTCATACATTACAGGCGTCAATCAATTGATAAAGCGTTTTCATTATGCTATATTTAAAGTAATCAAAAATGTTTAAAAAAAAATCACATAGGAGGAAAAGAAATGAGAAGAATTTTGAGTTTATTTATAACTCTAACGTTAGTAGTTACTTTGTTTGCTGTAGCTAATAAAGGCGTTTCTGCCGAAGCTACAACAACATGTGCTACTGATAGTACTGTATTCGTACATTACCATAGATGGGATGAAACATATACAGATACAACAATCTGGACTTGGGGTTATGGTACAGGTGGTTCTGGAGACGGATCAGGTGTAGTTGAAGAAGATGGATTTGGAGCTACTTATCAAATCTGTGTCAACAGTACCGATGCCGGTGATGAATTAGGACTTATATTGAAATACGGAGCTGGTTGGGGTGACGGTATGACTGACCGCGACGGTGTAGACACTGATGAAAATGGTACCTTAGATGGAAACCATAAAAACATTGCAATTAGAGACGCTGAAGGTAACTTACTTGGCTTTGATGAAAATGGTGTTAAACATGTATATGTATTTGAAGGTAGTAATCAAATTAACTACACTACAGATACAAATAGCTTACCATTCTCTGATGATTTAGCTACTATCGCAATTGTTTATTATGATGGTGCTGAAAGTTATGACGGATGGAATATCTGGACTTGGGATACAGGAACATTAGGAACTCAACTAAATGAGAATTTCTATGGTGGTTCTGGAGTACCTTTAGTATCAGGTTTAGGTGTTGATGGTGGAACTGTGGAAAACTTCCGCGTTGCATTCATTAATTTAGACCCTGCAGATATGGGCGCAGAAATTGGATTCATTATGCGTACCGATGCTTGGGAGAAAAAGAATTTAGATGGTGAAAACATCATGATTAGTACAGATGGATTAGTGGCTGGAGATTTCCAATCGGTATTCTATATAGCTGGTGAAGGAGTTATGCATACAACATTCGAAGATTTTGAAGCAACTGTTAATTTCTTTGAACTTGAAAGTGCTAGAGCTTTGGACCCAACATCTGTTGAAGTTTTATTTAACAAAGATGTTGTTACACAAGTTGATGATGTAATTACATTTGATGAAACTGCATTTACTTTAGAAGATAAAGATGGAGCAGCTGTAGTTATTGATTCAGTTAGTTTCAACTCTACTGCAGATGTAAACAAAGCATTCACATTAATTTTGTCAGCTGATTTAATGGGATCACAATCACCTTATACAGTTTCTTATACTGTTGGTGAAGGAGATGACATGATGGTTTATACTAATGACTTTAGTGTAGATAGTCTTGCTCCTGTTATTACTATTATTGGTTCACAAAATGTTACTTTAGAACTTGGAGATACTTATTCACTTCCTACTTATAGTGGTAGTGATAAAGAAACTGCTGAAGATACTGAAAGTACTGTTATTTATAATGTAAAAGTTAAAGACGGACACGGAACTGTGGATACTAGATTTGCTGGTATTTACGAAGTCGTAATTGTTGCTGAAGATAAATTCGGAAACGAAACTGAAGAAATGATTACTGTAACTGTAATGGACCCTTGTGATGATACTGCTCATTTGGATGCAAATAATTTCAATACTGAATTAATAGCTTTATTAGTTGGTATTCCTCTTGCATTCGGTGCTGTTATTGCACTGCGTCGTAGTTATTAGGGAGGAATGAAAATAATGAAAAAATTATTAATGTTATCATCTGTTCTTATAGCTGCGTTAACTCTTGTTGGGTGTTCACCTAAAGAAGAAGTTGAAGTTTGTACAAACAACGCTGCAAACGGGACATTATATGAATTTGATAAAAATCAAACTGAAATTACTACAATTAAAGTATGGTTAGATGACGAAGCTTATGCAACTGCATTAATTGATGCATTTGAACTTATGTACCCAGACATCAAAGTTGAACTTGACTTAGTAGGTGCTGTAGATACTCGTCAAAGACTAGAAACTTATAGTGGTTCAGACTTTGCTGCTGATGTTGTTGTGTTCCCACATGATCATATTGGTGCAGCATTAAGTTCAAACTTACTTTATCCATTCCCAACTTCTCAAAGAGAAGATTTAATATCTAGAATGGTTGGTTCTGCAATTGGAACTGCTACATCATGTTACGACAGTGCAACTAATACTGCAGTTACATGTGATGGTGAAACTTTTGAATCAGAATTATTTGGAGCTCCATTATCTGGTGAATCAGTTGCATTATTCTATAATAAAACTTTATTAGAATCAATTGATGATACTAAAACATATCCTGAAGCAACATGGGAAGAAATTATTGCAAGTGCATTAGATTATAATTCAATTGCTATTCAAGATGATCCTGCAACTGCTGATACTGATGAATCAGAAGATGCTAAATTGTATTTCGCAATGGACGTAGGTAATGCTTACGATATGCATTTTGTTGCTACTGCATTTGGATTTGATTTATTTGGTTCAGATCATTTAGACAAAACTTCTGCTAACCTTGGATCTACTGAAATGATTGACGCATTAACTTGGATTCAAGATACTATGATGCCAGGCGTATTAGAATATTCTGCTTCTGCATTAACAGGAGATTTAAATAAACAATTATTTGAAAGTGGAGATTTAGCTTATATTATTGATGGTCCTTGGGACATTCAAAGATATAAAGATGCATCTGTTGCTGAAGACGGTACAGTACTATATGAATGGGGAGTTGCTAAAATTCCTACAATCAATGGTGTAAACCCTATTACATTCTCAGGTGTTCAAATTGCTGCTGTTTATAAAGGAACTGATGAACCAACTGCTGCATTTAAGTTTGTTGAGTTTATGACTTCTGATGCAGGACTTGCTATTATGTATGCACAAACTAACAAATTACCAGCTCTTAAAGATGTTTCAACTGTTGCTGGTGTTGCTACTGATGTTTACTTAAGTGGTATTTCTGCACAATTAGCTTATTCACATCCAATGCCAATTATTCCTGAAATGGGATATTTCTGGGATAATGCTGGAACTATGTATTCTAGCACATGGAACGATACTGTTACACCAGCTGAAGCTGCTAACACAGCTCAAACTGGATTCGATTCACAGGCTAATTAAATTAATTAAGGTATAGTTTAAAGGCCATGGTTACATGGCCTTTTCTATAATTTGTATGAAATGGAAGTGATGAAATGGAAAAAGTAGCTGAATTACTTAGTAAATTATTAAAACTGGTAAAAGATTTCTTAAAATCGGTATATATCCCATTTACAAAGTGGGTTGTTAAACCTGTATGGAAATATTTAAAACCGGTTTTCTTTGTTTTGTTTTATCCAATTAACTTCTTACTTAACCAATTGGCTAAATTGCCTTCTTTTGTGATTGCAATATTATCTGGTTTAGTATGGGGATTCGGACAGTTAATCAATAGACAATATATCAAAGCATTAATCTTCTTTCTGATTTTCTCATTAGTTATTTTTATTGAATTTTCGACAGGGAGTTATACTGAAGATTTCAATTTATATAATGATAAAATTCCAGGAAATGAGATAGAGGAAGAATTATCAAATTATCTTCCTACTTGGTACTACTATAATTTAAAAGAAAAAAATCCAACAAGTGAGTTTGCCTATGAAGATTTTACATTGTTACATGATGTAGCTGAATCTAACGGTTACACTTTTGATGAAAGTACATTGACTTTTTATAATGAAAAAGGGCAAGCAACAGAAGTAGATAACATTTCATATGCTACAGCTGATATGTTCACTTTTATAGGAACTCAATTAAGAACGATTGAAGAAGAAGTAATGGAGGCAACTGCAGGTAATGCAGACAACATTGAATTGATAATTGTTGATGAAGTTACCAGAGCTAAAGTTCTTGCTTTACTTCGTATTCAAGCGGAAATGAATGTGCTAGAAGATGAAAATTATGAAGCTTCACTTAGTGCACAAGTAATCCTTACTGCTACTCAAGAATTAGTAGAAGATAGTCATATTGTAGATGAAGCAGGTTGGGATGCAACTATATCAGCATATATTATTGATAATAATGCTGCTTTAGAAACCAGCGCTTTAGAAGCCTTGATTGAACAAAGACATGTTGAGCTAATTAGCGATATTAATGGACTTGAAGAAGTAGCTGAAATATTAGCTAAAAAAAGTGTTTTAAATATTGTTGAAGGTTTAATTGAAGAACAAGCTGAAAGAGATATTAGAGTAACTGGAGATTTTGATGAGTTAGTAGCAGCAAGATCAAGTGAAAATGCAACTGCTATACTCGTTGAACAAGGTGATATTGTTGATGCTGCAGGATGGGATTTAAAGCTTTCAACTTATATTGCTAATCATACTGAGGCTTTAGTACTTCAAGCTGAAATAGAGTTAGTAAAAGAAAAATACAATGAAATTTATGAACTTAAATTTGAATCAATAAATGATACACAAACAAAAGTTTATTATACAACTTACTATAATAGTCATTTCAACAAATTATTTGGAGATTTAATATTGCAGTTTGATTCTGTATCTAGTTTTAAAGATATGATGCAAGCTCGTCTTGGACAACTCACAAATATGGATAACGATGATTATAATAAAATGTTAGCTCGTATATATTTTGAATATAACCCTGAGTTATATGATACGATAGTTGATGGAGTTAATAATGTATTTTATGAAAGAACAGGATTTTTTGTAAAAGGAGCATGGGGACTTGCTACTATGGGTAGTATTCCTCAAACAACTTTGTATCAACATAAAGGAATTGCTTTCTTATTACCGAATTCTGGGACACAAACAATTGAAGCAAGATCAATTGAAATAGAAGGACATCATTCTACTCAATTACTATTAAGAGGAATTATTTCAATGCTTGTAGTTATTTACATATTGTTTATATTTGTATGGAATATAAAAGATGCATATAGAACTTCAAAGATAATTAAAGAAACGAAAGTTTCTCCTAATGAACGAAAGTACTTTGCTGCACTATATGAAAACTTCTTTGAGTATATAGTATTAACACCAGCTTTAATTCTAATAACATTTATTAGTGTTATGCCAATATTTTTTGGTTTAGCTGTTGCTTTTACTAATTATAATATTGAACATTTACCACCTGGACAACTGATTAGCTGGGTAGGATTCCAAAACTTTGTTGAAGTATTTAGCGTATCAAGTGGTGGATCAATTGACTTTGGTGGACAATTCTGGAAAGTATTCTCATGGACATTGATTTGGGCATTTGCAGCCACATTTACATGTTTCTTTGGAGGATTTGTTCAGGCAGTTATTCTAAATAATACAAGAGTAGTATTTAGAAAAGCATGGCGTGCTATATTGATATTACCTTGGGCAATGCCAGCACTGATTTCTCAGATGATTTTCAGAGTTATGTTTAATGATAATGGTTATGTTAATCAGATATTATTTAAAACAGGGATAACTAATTTATTCACTGATTGGGGAATGCTTGGACGAGGCTTTAATGAGGCTGGGACTGGCATCCAAAGGCTACTATATTTTGGAGATCAAAACTTCCAATGGCTAAGTAATGAGGCTAATCCTTGGTTTGTAAGAATATTCCTTATTGTATTAAATGTATGGCTTGGATTCCCATTCTTTATGGCTTTAATGAGTGGAGTTATGACTTCAATTGATAAGTCATTATATGAAGCAGCTTCAATTGATGGAGCTACAGGATTCCAACAATTTAGATTTATTACTATGCCACTTGTTTTATTCGCAACTAGTCCTTTATTAGTTATGACTTTTAGTAGTAACTTTAACAACTTTGGAGTAATTTACTTCATTACTGGTGGTGGACCAGGTGGTGGATCTTTCGAGACAGCTTATGCTGGCTCCACAGATATTTTGATATCCTGGATTTATAAACTGACTGTAGATGCAAATATAAGATGGTATTCTATGGCTAGTGTATTTAGTATTTTGATATTCTTAATTATTGGTACATTATCTGCTTGGAATTTTACACGTACCCGAGCATTTAAGGAGGATGATTAATAATGAATCTATTACTTAAAGGATTTTTAATCTTCTTGGCCTTAGTAATTATCTTCACACTCCAATCTTTGACAGTAGCTATTGCTAATAAAAAAGGAAAGAACACAACTAAAGCTGGATTTATTGGAATAATACCTGGATTTGGAATCTGGTATTATTTAAAAATGAAACCTGAAAGAAAATTATCTAGAACAGCAATTCCTAATATTTTAAGTGTAAAGAATATTCTAGGAACAGCGTTTATTTATAGTGAGCTTATTATTCTTGCATTTGTTGTAGTGGTACCTATAATTTACACAATTGGTACTTCATTATCTCCTAACAGCGGTATCTTAAACACTATATGGCCAGATAATCCTAGCTTAATAAACTATAAGTTCTTGTTCACTGGATCACGCATGGTCGGTGGAATTGAAGAAACAACTGACTTTGTTAAATGGTACTGGAACACCTTACAAGTAGCATTGTTAACAATGGTATTTGCAGTATTGTTCGTTACTGGTACTGCATATGTATTTGCTAGATATAAGTTTAAAGGTAAAAAAGGTGGATTACTTACAATATTAGTATTACAAATGTTTCCATCATTCTTAAGTTTGATTGCATTATTCACTTTATTCCAAACTTTCGGATTAACAAACGAGCCTAAAGCATTAGTTATTATTTATGTTTCAGGATCGATACCATTCAATATTTGGTTGATCAAGGGGTATTTACAAAATATTCCTAAGGAACTTGATGAATCTGCTAAAATTGATGGTGCGAACAAGGTACAAATATTCTTTAAAATTATTTTACCATTATCGGTTCCAATCATTAGTTTTGTTGCCGTAACACAGTTTATGGCTCCATGGATGGATTATATTTTACCATCATACTTGATTATTGATTCTGATAAATGGACACTTGCAGTTGGTATTTTCGATTTTATTAATGATGTCGCTAATACTAATTATCCTGCATTTGCAGCGGCAGCTCTTATTGTTGCTGCACCAATTACTTTCTTATATGTGGTATTTCAAAAATATCTTATTGAAGGTATTACAGCAGGAGCAAATAAAGGTTAAAATAAAAGCATTTCTCGAGTTGAGAAATGCTTTTTTAAATTACTTTTTAAATATATAGAATCCATAACTTTTAGTTTCTAAAATTTCATTTAACTCAACAGTAACATCATTATATACATCTAGAACTGTTGTATTTTGCAGTTCTTTAGGAAGGATGATTCTATGTGGTTTATATCTTTTGCTCATTATGAAATATAAATCATCTTTTTTAAATATTATAAACTCATTTTTATCATTTACTTCAATCCAATTAAAATCAGTAGATTTAAAGGCATGATATTGTGATCTTAATTTGATAAGTTTTTTTATGTGGTTCAGTAAGTCAGTATTTTGAGATTCTTTATCCCAAATCATACATCTCCTATTATCTGGATCATGTTTACCTGATAACCCAACTTCTCCACCATAGTAAATGCTTGGAGCTCCAGGGAATGCGAACAAGAATAGATAAGGTAACTTAACTAAACTAATATTATTTGAACAAATTTCTAAAATTCTAGTAGTATCATGTGAATCAACTAAGTTATACATTGATTTAAGTACATTCTTTGGATAATCAGTTAGTACTTTATTTATTTTGAACATAAATTCTGTACTTGAGTATTCTGTATGATCAATATTAGTCCCAAAGTAGTTCCAAATCGGGAATAATATTTCATAGTTCATTACTCCATCATGTTGGTCACCTTGAAGCCATGGATTTGAATTATCCCAGTTTTCACCAATGATATATGCATCTGATTTAGTGCCTTTAACAGCAATTCTGAAATCTCTCCAAAATTTATGACTAACTTCATTGCTAACATCTAATCTCCAACCATCGATATCATATTTCTTAATCCAATAAGTTGCTACATCAAGTAAGTATTTCTTCATTATAGGATTGTTAGTGTTTAGTTTCGGCATGAATGGAGTGAAAGCGAAAGTTCTGTAGTTCAATAAATCAGGTTTGTTTCTATATTGTTTTGCGCTTTCTCTGCTTACCGTCTTATCAGGATTAAATGTCAATTTAGAAACCGGTAATTTATCATCTAGGATATAGAAACAATCATAATAAATTGATTCTTTACCTTTTTCAACAACATCTAGAAAGTATGGATGTCTAAAACCACTATGATTAAAGACTGCATCTAACATTACTTTGATTCCGATTTTATGCGCTTCTTCAACAAGTTTTCCAAGAAGCTCATTATCACCAAATGCTTTATCTATTTTGAAATAATCAGTAGTGTCATATTTGTGAGCAGTATCTGCCTCAAAAATTGGTGTCATATAAATACCTGTGAATCCAATTTCCTTTAAATATGGTAGTTTATTTATTATTCCTTGTAAGTCTCCACCAAATCTTAAATCATTTGAGTATTTATCAGTTTCATCCCAAGGTAATGTATTTTTTGGATCAATTGATTTATCCCCGTTGTTAAATCTTTCAGGGAATATACTATACCATACTTGATCTTCAACCCACTTTGGCGCATCAAACACATCTTCAGGATTAAGATATGGGAAATTAAAATAGTTAAATAGATTTTTTTTACCGTTTGGGAATTTTACTATATCAATTATTTCTCTACAACCAAACAAGTATTGATCATCGATTATAAAAGAATATTTCATTCTTAAATATTCAGGTTTTAATGCTATAAAGTAATGAAAATAATTTTCTGATTCATACTCTTTTGTCATAATGCTGGTTTCGCTTGATTGAATCTTCCATTCCCATACATCGGGATTTATATCGCTTTCTCCCCAGAAAAAGGGATCGCCATAGATGACTTCAATTTTATGATCTGATTCTTTAGTAGTTGTTAATCTAAGATGTACTGTGTCTTTATCATACATGTAAGCATATTTACTTTTTGCTTCATGATAAATTGTGAAATCTCTCAATTGAATCACCTCGATTTTATCTATTTATGTTCTTTTTCGAAAGAAAAATATTCCAGCACCAATTGCTGCAACTCCAACAATTGTACTACCTATTATAACATACAAATTGTTGTTGTTTTCTGGGGTTTCAACAATTACATTATACGTAATTGGATAATTATTTTCAAAAGTATCAGTAATTATTATTACAACTTGATAAGTGCCAGGGGTGTTGTAATCAACCAGGTCTGTATTCATTGTAACAATAAATTCACCTGTGATTTTTTCTTCCAATATTTTTGTTATAGCTGCAAGATTAGAATCCATATCATCAGTAATCAATGAATCTTGTAAAACTGATATTAATTCTTCTTCAATTGATGGAATATATACTGCTCCATGTGCTAATTTATACATTACTAATGTTTCATTTTTCTTAACTGTTACTATATCGCCAGATAAAACTTCTAGTGTTTCTATTCCAGCATGGTCTTTGTTTACAACAAGATTCCATTCCATACCTTGTAAACTCATATTTCTTTCTACGGTAGAATTATTGTGAATAACGTATGTGTATTCCCATGGAGAATCTTCATCGTAAATAATATAACTAATTACTCCACTTGCGTCTGGGAAGAAGTACATTTTATCATTCATCTCTTCAAGTGTATCATAACTAAATACGTCAATGCTCTTTCTTAATTCAATTAATCCTTTGTAGTAATTAAATATTTCTATATTGTCAGCTTTCAAACTCCAATCAATTTGATTTGTTGAATCAGGAGAACGATAACTATTGTGATCATATGAACTAGATGCATCACATTCACCTTGATTAACTCCTTCAATCACTGTACAAGGTTTAGAACGCATAATGTCTACACCACCATGTAAAAATGGAATACCATTACTAGTAAGTATAATTGCATTTGCTTGTTTTTGCATGTCTTGAATTTGCTCCCATTCAAGTTCATCAGTTGATAACATTATTTTATCAAATAAAGTGTTATTATCATGTGCTGTTACATAGTTAATTGTTTGATTTGGAGTAAGTGCCCAGTATTTATCAGTACCAATGTTGTACATTGGTTGAAATACACCAGTATGTGCTACTCCACCAACTATACCTAATTTAACATTTTCATCCATCAAGCTATTTCCTTGAATGAATCCCGTGTCTTCATCATTCCATACAGAACCTTTAATTCCATCTCTTGTTACATCGCTAAATACAGAAATACCTGGCATATCTGCAAGGTTTTCAAAATAAGCAGCTTCTTCACTTGGAAGAGGAGAAGTTCCTCCTGTCCAAGGTTCACCATATATTAATATTGTACTATCAATTGCGTGTAACGCATCTGCGATAGCATTCATTGTGTCTACATCATGTAATTTCATTAAGTCAAATCTGAATCCTGTGATATTGAATTCTTCAGCCCAAAATACTACACTATCAACCATGAATTTTCCCATCATGTAATTTTCACTAGCTGTTTCATTTCCAGTACCACTTCCATTACTAAATGATCCACTGTCAGTCATTCTAAAGTAATATCCAGGTACGATTAAATCAAAATTAGAATCAGCACTTTTACCATGGTGATTATACACAACATCCATTATTACTCTAATATCATTTTCATGGAATGCTTGAATTAGTTGTTTATATTCATTTACTTTTACACTTCCATCATAAGGATTAGTTGAATAACTACCTTCGACACTATTAAAGTTTTCAGGCATATATCCCCAGTTAAAGACTGTGTCTTTTACTCCAGTGTATGATGGATCTAATAATTTAGTTTCATCAACTGCTGCCCCAAAATCAAATACAGGAAGAAGTTGTACATGTGTTACTCCAAGTTCTATAATGTGGTCTAGTCCAGTAGTTACACCTTGATAGGTTGTGCCAGTTTCAGCAAGTCCTAAAAATTTACCACGGTATTCTTCTGTACCATTCCATGTTGAATGAGTTGTTAAATCTCTAACATGGATTTCATATATTATAGCGTCATTATAATTTTCTATTGTATCAGGGATCATTACACTATCCCAGTTGTCTGGATTAAGTCTGTCAAAATCAACAACCATACTACGGCGTCCATTAATCCCAGTGCTAAATGCATAGGGATCACTTACTTCATTAGTTGTCGATCCGTTTGTTACATTAAATGTATAATATACTCCATGTAAATCTCCAGTAACTGTCGCTTCCCACACACCTTTTGTAGTATAAGCTAAGTCAACTATTTCATAAGGATTATCAGTTCCTGCTTGTCCTGAATAATCACTTTCATTTGCTTTATGCCCATATTCATATAAGTTAAGAGAAATACTCTCACTTATTGGTGCCCATATCTTAAAAGTTGTAGAACCCTTTGAGTATATTGCTCCAAGTTCTCCATCATATGCATAAATTGCATTGAAGTCATCACTTGCATATAATCCTCCAAAACCAACAGAATATACTTTTGGATCGTAACCAATGTCTTCAAAATCAATTTCTAATTTGTATGTTTTACCAAGATCTGCGCCACCAACTATATCAAAAGTACCGGTTAATCCTAACATTGAGAAATTCTCAATATCAACTTCAAGATCATCGGCATACAATTTAACTTTATCTTCAGTAACAGCTTTGCTTGTTGAAAACTCCACTGAAGTTGTTGAAGAAAATTCAACAGAAGAAGCTCTACTAGAAACATCAACAGCAGAATCATCATAGTAAATTGTTGAATCTCCACTTACTAAATAAACATGAACTGTACCAGTTTCATCAGGATTTGTAATATCAATGTGTCTGTCAATAGCAACATCTTTATCCCATCCACCTGTTTTAACAATAACACCTATTGAAGTTGAACCTTCAAAAGGAGAACCAGCTAAATCAGTTTCATAATATTTACCAAATAAATCATCCCCATTAAATGCATAGGTATTTCCTTCGCCATTATCTGGTTCGTATGGCCATAGCCAAAGTCCCCAACCACTATATGCATTGTCAAAACGATGATAATGTACAATAATCTTTGTTGGAACTGCTGCATGCACACTTGTATTTATGCTTGTGTATCCTATAATTATACTTAGTAATAACAGTAATAAAATTCTGAAATTTCTCATATTTGCCTCCATCTAAAAAAATATACTTAATTATAACACATAATCAAGTGATAACTGTTATGGTAGCGGTTTCAGCTTTGAGATAAGAAATGAAAAAATAGATGATTTATAGTATAATTAATATGTAGAACTGTATTAAAAAAAATGTATTTTTTTAATCGTAATAAAGGAGAATGTGTCATGGAAAGAAAATGGTGGCAAGATGCAATAATCTACCAAATTTATTTAAGGAGTTTTAAAGACTCTAATAATGATGGAATTGGTGATTTTAATGGACTCATCAGTAAATTAGACTACTTAAATGATTTAGGTGTTAATGCAATATGGGTTTCACCACATTATCAGTCTCCAATGGATGATAATGGGTACGATGTTTCTAATTACTATAAAGTAAGTAAAGATTATGGGAATATTGATAATGTAGTAGACTTTATTGAAAAAGCACATGCAAGAGATATGAAAGTGATTTTTGATTTAGTTTTAAATCACACATCTGATGAACATGAATGGTTTGAAGCTGCGAAAGATCCATCGCATCCTGATCATCTAAAATATCATGATTATTATATTTGGCAAAAACCCAAGTACGATAATGAAGGAAACAAGAAAATGCCCACAAATTGGAGATCATGGTTTGGTGGCCCAGTTTGGGAATATAATGAAAAGACTGACGAATACTACTTACACATTTTTAGCAAAAAAATGCCTGATTTAAATTGGCGAAATGAAAATATGAAAAATGACTTAAAAGCTGTAGCTAAGTGGTGGATTGATAAAGGAGTAGATGGATTTAGAGTAGATGCTTCTAATCACCTAGAGAAAAATTGGGATTTTCCAGATGCACATCCTGGTTATGAACATTTCTCGAGTTTACCAAAACATCATGAATATTTAGAAGAATTCGGAGTTGAAATCTTTGGTCCAAATGATATTATGGCCATGGGCGAAGCTGGAGGAGCTACAAAAGAAGAAGCAATAAAATATTGTGGATATGAAAATAATGAGTTTGATATGCTAATTCACTTTGGACATTGTTGGGCTGATTGTGATGACTCAAATCACATAACACCTGGGAAGTGGTCAAAGGGAAAAATAGACGTAAAAAGTATTAAAAATAGTTTTAATAAATGGTTTAAAATGTTGAATGGCGAAGGATGGAATTTAATATATTGGCACAACCATGATCACCCTAGAATCTTAAGCCATTATGGTAACGATTCAGTATATCATAATGAATCAGGAAAAATGCTTGCTTATATTTTATACATGATGCCTGGCACTCCGATTGTGTATCAAGGAGAAGAAATAGGAATGACAAATGTAGATTATGAAAATCTAACAGATTTTAGAGATGTTGAAGTATATACTGAGTATGATAATTTTTTAAGTTTTGGAGCAACTCATGAAGTAGCAATGCAAACTTTGAGAGATAGATCAAGAGATAATGCAAGAAGTCCATTCCAATGGGATTCAAGTATAAATGCAGGATTTAGCTCTACTACTCCATGGATGAATGTTAACAGAAACTTTAGTGCCATTAACCTAGAAAAACAAATTAAAGATGAAACATCAATCTACAGTACTTATAAATCATTATTTAAACTTAGAAAAGAAGAAAATATAAGTGATGGAATACTAGAGTTTATAGATATCGAAAATGACAGTTCATTTATCTATACAAATGAGACAAAAACAGCAATATTTCTAGTTGTTTCAAACTTTACAACACATAAAATAATGACTAATTTAGATATTGATATAAACGGTTATGAAAATATATATAATAATTATACTAATAGAGAACTAAATAAAGAAATGAAACTTCTGCCTTATGAGGCGTTAGTATACAAAAAGAAGAAATAGGTGGCAATATGAGAGAATACAGCATTTTCAAGATTACTTCAGAAAGACTAAAAAGAGAAGTAAGAATCTTTGTATCTTTACCAAAAAGTTATTTTAATACAGGAAAATTTTATCCGGTTTTATACATGTCTGATGGACAAAATCTATTTGACGATAAACAAGCACGTTATGGAAAAAGTTGGGGAATACTTGATACATATGAGAAGTTCCCAAGCTTGCCTGAACTAATAATTATCGGAATAGAATCAGACGAAAACAGAAGTGATGAGCTCACTCCCTTTAAATTTACATATGAAGACGAACCTGAAGCTGGAGGAAGAATCAATGACTATTTAGATTTTGTAGTTAAAGTATTAAAACCATATGTGGATAACAAATATAGAACATTTAAAAGTCCAAAAAACACAGGGATAATGGGTTCTAGTTTTGGTGGAGTTCTAGCAACGTATGCTGCTTTAGAATACTCAGATTACTTCACTAGATTTGGTTGTGTTTCAAATGCATATTTCCCATTTCAAAAACAATTTGCCGAACTAGCCAAAAACTCAGAGATAACTAATATTAAGAAATTATATATGGATGTAGGGACTAAAGAAACTGCTGATGTTAAACATCAATCGCTTTACATAGAATCCAATCAAGAAATATATGATATTTTGAAAGAAAAAATAGTTCCTGAAAATATCAGATTTGAGATAATAAAGGACGCAATACATAATGAAAAAGACTGGGAAAAAAGATTTCCACATATAATAAATTTCCTTTTCAATTCATAAAAACAATCTTATTTTACCCAAATCATTTTTAATAGAAATAAAATAAAAGCACCTCTAAATAAGCAATTTAAGAGATGCTTTTTTATTTTGAACACTATACGAGATCGAGCATTTTTTTATTGTTTCTGATTAACTGAGTAATAGTGAAATATATAAACATAAAAATTACTAAGCAAATCAACAAAACATAAATGCTGGCTATGGTACAATTATTATAAATAAGGAAGGTGAATTTATGAAAAAGGAATACCAAAAAATAATTAATCTTATAAAAGACGAAAAACGTAATGAAGCTGTTTTATATTCATTGAAGTTACTTAAAGATAATGAAATAAGTATTGTTACTCTCTTTGAAGATGTTTTAGCAAAAGCATTGAATTCAATAGGCAGTAACTTAAGTTGTGAAGAATGTATATGGATGGAACATGTTCAAACTTCTATAGTAAGAACGATAGTAGAAGCAAGTTATCCGTATGTGATTGAGGAAATGGAAAAGAGCAATGCAAAAAATAAAAAAGTATTAGTTGTATGCCCTAGTGAAGAATATCATGAAATTGGAGCGAAAATAATTCATAATTTTTTCTTGATTGCTGGTTATGATGCAACCTTTATTGGTGCGAATACACCGCAATCAGAAATTATTAGCGCATCCCAATTTATAAAACCTGATTACGTTGCTTTAAGTGTAACAAATTACTATAACATATTCAAAGCAACTAGGATTGTTGATGCTCTTAAAAATAAGATGAAAGATACAAAGATAATTATTGGAGGAAGTGCGTTTTTTGATGAAAATGCAAGAAACCAAATCACACATGATTATTATTTAACCACCTATCAAGATATTGTTGAAATGGGTGAAGAATAATGTTGCCATTAAAAATTGCTTTTCGCTTTTTAAGAAGCAGTATAGGGCAAACAATCTTAATTGTTGTAGGAATTAGTGTTGGAGTTAGTGTCCAAGTATTTATTGGATCGTTAATTGGTGGTCTCCAACAAGATCTTGTAAATACAACAATAGGAAATAGTTCTCAAATCACAATTACAAGTGAAGATGATACTGCTTATATTGAAAATTATGAAACTATTAGAAATAATTTATTAAATGATGTTGAAGGATTAGAAACAGTTTCATACTCATTAGATAGTCCCGGAACTTTAATTGATGGGACAGTAACAGAACCTATTTTAATAAGAGGAATGGATTTTGAACTTTCAGATGGGATATATGAAATTGAAGATAAGGTTATTGATGGCCGTTTGCCAACTAGTGATAATGAGATTATGCTAGGAGCAAATTTATTTGATGATTTAGGGTTATCTTTAGGGGACACTGTTGAAGTTTCAGTTCCTTTGATTGGGAATACATCTGTTGATGTTGTTGGAGTATATGACTTCAAGGTTGCATCACTAAACAATCTTTGGGTTTTTACAACATTACCTTCTATGCAAGGAATTATAAATGAGAATAATGTAGTATCAAGTATCGAAATGCAAGTGAATGATGTTTTTTTTGCAGAAGATATAAGTATTGATGTAATTTCGAGTGTTAATGATTCTACACTTTCTGTATCAAACTGGATTGAATTGAATGAAGATTTACTTGGTGGTTTAAAAGCACAAGGTAGTTCTAGCTTAATGATTCAAGTAGCTGTTACTGTTAGTGTTGTACTTGGAATAGCATCAGTGTTAGCAATCACTGTTATCCAAAAATCAAGACAAATTGGAATATTAAAAGCGATGGGAATTAAAGATAAGGATGCAAGTCTAATATTTTTAGCACAAGGATTTATCCTTGGAATCTTTGGAGCGATAGGTGGAATATCACTTGGGTTATTACTCTCATTTGGATTCTCTACATTTGCATTAGATAGTGCTGGAGAACCAGTTATTACACTACTTATTGATCCACAGTTTATTGCGATAAGTGCACTAGTAGCAATTTTCTCAGCAAGTTTTGCATCTATAATACCAGCTCGAAAATCTTCTAAATTATCTGTTATGGAGGTAATCAAAAATGGCTAATGTAATAGAAATGAGAAATATAGATAAAATCTATGGAACAACCTACCAAACACAAGTACTATTTGATATAAATTTGGATTTTGAAGAAAGTTCATTCAATTCAATAATTGGACAAAGTGGTAGTGGTAAATCAACATTAATGAACATTGTTGGAACATTGGATAAACCTACAAAAGGAGAAGTTAAAATTAATGGTGTATCTATAGTTGATATGAACAAAAATCAACTAGCTGAACTTCGTTCTGAAACGCTTGGATTTATCTTTCAGTTTCATTATTTACTACCCGAGTTTACAGCGTTAGAAAACGTTTTAATGCCAATTAGAATAAAAAAACAAAAGATTACAAAAGAAGTAAAAGATAGAGCACTTGAACTAATGGATTTAGTTGGATTAACACATGTAAAAGATAATCTAGCTAATAATATGAGCGGTGGGCAACAACAACGAGTAGCAATAGCTAGAGCTCTTATGAGTAATCCTAAGATCATATTAGCTGATGAACCAACAGGAAATCTGGATAGTGATACAACTGAACAAGTTTATGATCTATTAAGAAAAATTAATGAAGTTTATAAAACAACCTTTATAGTAATAACTCATAATAGAAAAATAGCTGAAAAAGCAGACCGAATTATTGAAATTAAAGATGGCAAAGTACATCTGGATATTACAAAATAAATAGAACTGAGAATTCAAAAGAATTCTCAGTTTTTTTTTGGTGGTCAATATTATTTATATTTATATTAAGAAGAGAAAGAAATGATTTTTCAAAAAGAAAAGTAATTTTGACTTTTTTCAATTAAAATCTATCTCTTTTACTTTGTATTTTATCTATTATATGATATATTTTAATATATATATAAGATGAGGTATTTGATATGGAAAATGATAAAGATTTAACAAGAAGAGAACAAAGAGAAGTAATAATTAAGAAATTATATGAAATAGATATCAACAAAGAGTTTTTAGATGTTGATTCAGAGCATGATTATATTACTGATACAATAGAAGGTATCTTAAGTAATCTAGATAAAATTGATGATATAATTATCAATAATTTAGTAAATTGGAAAATCAATCGTTTGTCTTATGTCGATCGTGCGATTATTCGTTTTGCTGTATATGAACTTTACTATACAGATACTGCTCATGAAATAGCAATTAATGAGGCATTGAATTTAACACGTAAATATTCTGATGAAGGTGACAGTAAAATGGTTGGTTTCACGAATAAAGTACTGGATAACATAAAAATGTATTTGAAGAAGTAGGGATACAATGGATGAAAAAAGATATCTTACTGTGACAGCTTTAACAAAATATATAAAATATAAGTTTGATAAAGACACACATTTAAAAAATGTGTTTTTGAAAGGGGAAATTTCCAATTTCAAACATCATTCTAGAGGACATTTTTATTTTACTTTGAAGGATAATAAAGCGCAAATAAGCGCAATTATGTTTGCTTCAAATTCAAGTAAGATTATATTTACTCCGACTGATGGAATGAGCGTTATTGTTGAAGGATATATTAGTGTCTTTGAAAGCAGCGGGAATTATCAGATATATGTTAACAAAATGAGCGAAGATGGACTTGGAAATCTTCATGTAGCCTATGAGCAACTTAAAAAGAAACTAGCTAGTGAAGGTTTATTTGATGCAAGCCATAAAATAGCAATACCAAAATACCCAAAAACAATTGCAGTTCTCACCAGCCCTACAGGAGCAGCAGTGAGGGACATAATCAACATTGTAAATAGAAGGTATCCTCTAGCAAGCATAATAGTGTATCCAACTTTAGTTCAAGGAGAATATGCTAAGGACTCAATTGTCACTCAACTTAAAAAAGTAAATACTCAATTGTTAGCTGATGTAATTATTTTGGGAAGAGGTGGAGGGAGTATTGAAGACTTGTGGCCATTTAATGAAGAGATAGTAGCCTATGAAATATATAATTCTAAGATTCCTATCATTTCAAGTGTTGGACACGAAACCGACTTCACAATTAGTGATTTTGTAGCTGATTTAAGAGCACCTACCCCATCTGGAGGAGCGGAAATTGCAGTTCCAGATCAAATAGAGTTATTGAATTATTTAGATAGATTGAATAATCAAAATAGAAATAGTTTAAATCAAATTTTGAAATTGAAAGTGGAATCTTTAAAGAGAATAGAGAGTTCTTATGTGTTTAGAGATCCTCTTAGATTTACACAAGATAAATCTAAAAGGTTAGATTACGCAATTGAAAAATTGGAGTTGTTGAATCCAATAAATAGACTTCAACAAAGCAAAATTGATTTAGATAAGACAATGAAGTCTCTACATGATTATTACAATAGATATCTGACAAGAAAACAAAATGAATATGTGTTATCAATTAATAAACTAGAGCTTTTGAATCCGCTATCTATTATGAAAAAAGGCTATTCAGTTGTTAAAATAAAGAATACTGTAATTAAAAGTGTAGATGAAATATCGATCGAAGATAATATAGAAATATTAGTCAGTGATGGTACTCTTAATGCGAGAGTTACTGACAAAAGAAAGGATGAATAACATGGCTGAAAAAACTTTTGAAAAAGCACTTTCTGAATTAGAAATACTAGTTAAAGAACTTGAAAATGGAGAAATCGAATTAAATGATGCTGTTAAGAAATATAATGATGGCATGAAACTTAGTAAGTATTGCCATGATTTACTTAAAGATGCCGAAGGTGTTATAGTAAAGATGATGAAAGATGATAAACTAGAGGATTTTAAAGAATAACAGAGGTGTTACTATGATAAAATTAGAAGAGATAAAAGACCCTGGGTTCTTAACTGATTTATCAATCAAAGAGTTAGAACAACTAAGCAAAGATATTAGGAATTTCTTGATTGAAAAAGTTTCTAAAACTGGAGGACATTTGTCCTCTAATTTAGGTGTGGTAGAGTTAACTATAGCTCTTCACAAAGTATTTGACAGCCCAAATGACAAGATTGTTTTTGATGTTGGGCATCAAGCATATACACATAAAATATTGACTGGCCGTGCAAAGTATTTTGATACTTTAAGAAAACATAATGGACTAAGTGGATTTTTAAAAAGAGAAGAGTCTATTCATGATGCATATGAGGCAGGACATAGTTCAACTAGTATTGCTGCAGCAGCAGGAATTGAATTTTCAAAAAAATTCAATGGTAAAACTAATAAAGTAATTCCTATTATTGGTGATGGAGCACTTACAGGAGGATTGGCCTTTGAAGCATTGAATTTCCTTGGTGGTAAAAAGGATCATCAACCAATAATTATCTTAAACGATAATGAAATGAGTATTAGTGAAAATATTGGTTATTTAGCAAATATCTTAAATAACATAAGGAGTAAATCTTCTTATCGAAAATTAAAAGCAAAAACAAGTAAAATACTTCCTAAATTCCTTAGAAAACTAACAAGTAAAGTTGAAAGAGGAGTAAAAGGTCTGTTCATAAATAACTCATTATTTGATGAGTTTGGTTTTACATATTATGGACCAATTAATGGCCATAGTTTTAAAGAATTAATTAAATATTTAGAGATAGCAAAGAAATCAAACAAACCTTGTGTAATTCATGTATTAACAGAAAAAGGAAAAGGATATAAATTCAGTGAAAATGATCAATCAGGTTATTGGCATGGAGTTAGTCCTTTTGAAATCACTACAGGGTTACCAATAAACAAAGAAATTAAAAACATGCACTCGTGGAGTGAGATAATTTCTGAATATATGATTGAATATGCAAAGCAAAAGAAAGAATTTGCTGTAGTTATCCCTGCAATGATCGGGGGATCTAGTTTTAAAAAATTTCAACAATTATATCCTAAAAGGATAATAGATGTAGGAATTGCGGAACAGATGGCAGTTACAATGTCTAGTGGGTTTGCAATTAGTAATATTGATGTCTTTACACCAATTTATTCTACATTTATTCAAAGAGCATATGATCAAGTTAATCATGATGTGGCACGTCAAAACCTTAAAGTAGTATTTGGAATTGATAGAGCAGGTATTGTTGGAGCAGATG
>CAYVZR010000003.1:55055-59220 GCA_964456195.1 uncultured Candidatus Izemoplasmatales bacterium
CAAAACCTTAAAGTAGTATTTGGAATTGATAGAGCAGGTATTGTTGGAGCAGATGGTGAAACTCATCAAGGAATATTTGATATACCTCTTTTAAGACATATCCCAAATATTAAAATAGCTCATCCAAGAAATCCTGAAGATGCGTTTAGAATCCTTAATTATGCTTTTAAAGTAAACACAGGACCATTTGTTATTCGTTATGAAAGAGGGAAAGTTGAATACGACTTTTCTAAAGTAATTACAAGTGAGGTTTGTTCTTTTCCTAAATGGGAAGTAATCCAAGAAGGAAATAGTTTAGTTTTTATTGCATTTGGATCTATATTAGAACAACTGAAAAAAGAAGTAATCAAACAAAAATTAGATATTTGCATTATTGATGGTAAATTTATTAAGCCATTAGATGAAGAAATGCTTAAATACATAGAATCTAAAAAGGCACCAGTAATTACCTATGAAGAATCTTCCAAGTTAGGTGGATTTGGTAGTGCAATTCTTGAACACATTAACAATAAAAAATTGAATATTGAAAATGTCACTTTAATGGGTATTGAAGATCAATATGTTCATCAAGGTACAAAAAATGAAATATTGAAAGAGTTAAATCTAGACATTGCAAGTATAATAAAGTTAGTGCGTGACTTGATTTAGAAGTAAGGAGTGTCAGTATGCTAAGTTATATCTCAGTGAAGAATTTTGCAATAATTGAAAACATTGAAGTTGATTTTAATAAAGGATTAACGGCTTTAACTGGGGAAACTGGTGCAGGCAAAAGTTTGCTTATTGACGCTATTGGCTTGCTTCTTGGAGATCGTGCTTCATCAAATATTGTTAGAACAGGATCTTTAAAAGCTGAAGTTGAAGGAATATTTATTTTTAATAATCAAAAGATATCACAAAAGCTCTCTGATTTTGATATCAAGAGTGAAGATAACCAACTAATAATAAAAAGACAAATAACAACTTCAAATAACAATATTATAAAGATTAATAACAATACTGTGACACTATCTCAGTTAAAAGAAATTACTTCATTATTAGCAGATATCCACACTCAACACGACACTCATAGACTAATAAATCCTCAAACTTATATTGAAATAATTGATGGATTTGAAAGCGTAAAAACAACTGACTTATTAAAAGAATATAAAGAAAAATTATCTAAATATAGATTTGAATTAGAAGAGTTGAATGTGTTAAAAAACACAAGTAGTATGCTTCTTGAAAAACTTGATTTAATGAGATTCCAAGTTAAGGAATTAGAATCATATAATCTCGATTTTAATGAAGAAGAATTATTAGAAGACGAAGTTGAGAAAATGCAAAACTTTGATAGAATTTATCAAAGCTTAAATGAAGCTAAGTTGCTTTTAGAATCAACTAACACATTGGATAACATTTATACTTCAGCAAAAAAAATAGAAGAGATTGAAAACTATGGAGATGCTTATAGCAAACTTAAATCACGTCTTTTAGATTCTTATTATGAGCTTGAAGATGTTTTTGAGGAGATAAAAAGAGAAACAGGGTCACTTGATTTTGATCCAAGATTATTAGATTCTCATCAAGAAAGATTAAACAGTTTAGAATCTCTTAAAAGGAAATATCATAAAAGTATACCTGACTTAATTGAGTATTTTGAAAAAACAAAAGATGAAATTGAAAATATAGACAATATTGATGAAGTAATTGATACTAAAATAGAAAAAGTAAAAAAATGTTTTAATGAACTTAAAAATGCTACTTTAGAAATTACTAATTTAAGGAAAAAAACTAGTTTATTTATCGAAAAAGAATTACTAAGTATTTTGGATGATTTGGAACTTAAAAAAACTCGCTTTAAGATTAAATTCTTAAATGAGTTTGATGATAATTATTTAAATCAGTCACAGTTTTTACCAAATTCTGTTGATGAAGTAGACTTCTTAATTAGCACTAATGTTGGAGAACCATTAAAACCACTTAGCAAATCAGCATCTGGTGGTGAAATGAGTAGAATTATGTTGGGACTTAAGAATCTACTTGTTGAGTCATTAAATTTATCGCTAATCATTTTTGATGAAATAGACTCAGGAGTTAGCGGGTACATTGCTAACCAAGTAGCGAAAAAAATAAGAGAGATATCGAAATCTACTCAAGTAATTTGTATAACGCATATACCGCAAGTTGCTGCAGTTAGTGATAATCACTTATTTATTAGTAAGAGTGTTGAAGGGGAAAGAACCAGAGCATTTATAAAACCATTATTAGATAATGATAGAGTTTTAGAGATTGCTCAGATGATTTCGGGAGATAATATTAGCCCTTCTTCAATCGAAACAGCAAAAGAATTATTAAAATAAAAAAAGTAGCAAGAAAACTTGCTACTTTAATATTATTACTTACATATTCATCGCAGTGATTAAAGTATAAATTAATCCAACAACACCTGACAGTACAAATCCTAAAGCCAAAATAAGAACCATTGCTTTTCCCCATTTAGATTTCAATGGATTCTTTGTAATAGACACTGCTTCTTCATAGTTCTTTTTGTTACTTCTTTTTTTACTAGTTGGCATTTTTTCACCTCATTCAAATATATGATATAATATTTATGTCTAATACATTATATTATAAAACTAAATAAAAGGAAAGATTTTTATGGAAAAAAAATATCGAATTATATTTCATGTAGATCTAAATGCCTTCTTTGCAACTTGCGAAATGGCTGAAGATGAAAAACTTGTAAACATCCCCTTAGGGGTTGGTGGTAGCAAGGAAAGAGGGGTCTTGACGACCGCTAATTATGTTGCTCGAAAATTCGGTGTAAAAAGCGGAATGAACTCAATTGAGGCAAAGAGACTTTGTCCCAATATTTTAATATTACCTGTTAATTTTGATCTATATCGAAAATATAGTGAGATATTTTTTAGTCTTTTAAGTGAATACTCCGATGTTATAGAAAAAGGATCGATTGATGAAGGATATTTAGATATGACTGATTTAAGTGAAGAAGTACATCCTATAGAAATTGCGGAAGAAATTCAAAAAAGATTGTATCAAGAATATAAATTACCAGTATCTATAGGAATTGCTCCAAATATGTTTTTAGCCAAAATGGCTTCAGATATTTTGAAACCTCTAGGCATTACAGTACTTAGAAAAAGAGATATTGAAAAGATTCTTTGGCCATTACCGATTGAAGATATGTTTGGGATAGGGAAGAAAACATACCCTAACTTAAAATTAATTGGAATAAATACAATCGGAGATTTAGTTAATTATAAAGATGAGAAGAAGTTGAAATTAGTACTTGGAAATAGAGTTAAAGAGTTTATTGATAAAGCCAAAGGATTTGATGACAGAGCTGTTGATCCTAATAGATATGTTGAGTTTAAAAGCATTGGTAATTCCCAAACTTATTCAACAGACATTAATGATTACCAAGAGACTTTAAGTAAATTTGTAAGTTTATCCAAAAAAGTAGTAGGAAGATTAAAAGCTGATGAGAGTGTAGCTAAAACGATTAATATACAAATTAGATATAATGATTTTTCACAGATAAACAGAAGTAATACTCTAGAATTCTATACTGATAATTTCTTTGAAATTTATCAGGTTGTTGAAGAATTATTTGATGCAAATCAAAGTGATTTACCAATTAGACTACTTGGAGTAAGTGTCTCTAATCTAAAACCAAATTCATCTAATTTTAGACAGATAAATATTTTTACAGCTGATAAAACTTCTTCTAAAGAAGAGAAAGTCATTCACATTCTTGATAATATAAATGAGACATATGGAAGTAAAATCATTAAAAAGGGAATTAAAAAAAGTTGATTTACATAGTTTTTTAATGCCTTTAAAACCCATTAATACTTGTTTAAAAGGTATTTTTATGATAAAATTATTAATTAGATTAGGTATACATTTTTTGTATGAATAAATTAATATATTTTTTGAATATAGAAATAGAGATAATATTTGGAGGGCATAACATGAAAAAATTGATGATTTTTATGGGAATTATGATGATGGGATTTACTTTAAGTGCTTGTAGTGGGAATTCTGGGGATAATTTACCTCCTGAATTTATTAGCGTATCAATTGATTCAAGTAATCCAATGGAAGCTGGTTCTTTAAAAACTTATTATAAAGAAAAAGATTCTGGTATCGATGTAGAAAT
>CAYVZR010000004.1:0-31570 GCA_964456195.1 uncultured Candidatus Izemoplasmatales bacterium
TCCACATAAAAATGGCACCCTCTTTTTGAAAAGGTGCCATTAGTCAACAGTCTGAGACAACCTAGGTTGTCTTTTTTTTTGCTTTAACAAAAATATCTTATAATTATTCTTCTATTTCTTTTTTCTCTACAATCTTAGTTGCTGCATATCCAAATATAAATATGATCCATGCAATATGGAAAAGATCAAAGACTAATCCAAGAAACAAGAAGATACCAGTACAAATAGCATAAATTAAGTCTTCTTTTCTTTTTTGCTCTTTGCTCATTTTTCTATCTCTTGATACACTTTCTGAGTTTACAGTTGCATATATCATCATTCCAACACTTATTGCTATAATTATTAGTATAGTAGGAACAAATAGCTGGTAATTGTCAACTCCATATATAAAGATAGATACAGGAGCCATTATTATCATTGCAACAGCAATACCTAATATCGTCTTTTTACGTGTATTAATTTTTGAAACATCCTCTTTTTCAATTACTTTACCCTTGAGAATCTCATCTACAGTGATATTGTATATTCTTGCTAGTTCCACCAAAGTAAATGCATCAGGAAGATTTTCTCCACGTTCCCACTTACTTACAGCCTGAAAAGATATGTCTAACTTCTCAGCTAAATCACTTTGTGTTAATCCATTTTGTTTTCTTAAAGATATAAGTAATTCTGCAATTCTGTTTTCTTTCATTTTGCTCACCTCACACAAATTGTAACTGTAAAATCAAAGTTATTTAATAACTCATAGGTTTAATTTACTAAACCTATGGTTGAATTACTATAAAATAAGGCTAATTTTAGACTTAAAATGCACTCAACCACAAATAGAATCAAATATTTAATAGATTTACTTGTCTTTAGATTCCTTTGAGACTTTTAATATATTTTCACTATATGACACCCATTCTTTAAATGCCAATTTTACACTTCTTCTCATTTCTATAGAAAACTCACTTCCAAATTTTCTCCCATAAATCATTTGGGCAGAGTTTTTGGCTCCTAACTTATTACCCAGGCTAAACCGTTTTTCGTTTTCCTTATACATATCAAATAGTTCTTCTTTAGATAACCTATGATACTTTTCATTAAACACAACATATTTTTCATCAAATCTACTCGTTACAGAAGGACGATAATTTTCTGGATAATTACCAAACACTAACATCCCAAGAGGGAAAGACAACTTTTCTAAATTGAATAACTCTTTGTGGAATTCATAGTTTTCTATAATATCTCCTATATAACAACTTCCTACTCCTAGCGACTCAGCTGCTATAACTGCATTTTGTGCTGCAGCAATTGCGTCTTCACTACCAAGTAAAAGATCACTTAAATCCGGGTATTCTGGATTAAGTCCTTGTTCAGCGCAATAACTAAGAAAATTAGATTCTCCTAGATAATCATATAACTTCTGATAATCAACTAAAAAGATTAATGCGAATGAAGCATTCTTTATGAAAGGTTGTTCATCACAGCTATGGCTTAATTTCTCTAAGGTTTCAATGCTCTCAACCTTAATAATTGAATACAGCATTTGATTCCCAGCCGTTGGAGCTCTTAAAGCACTTTTAACTATTAAATCACGATTTTCAATAGATACTTTCTGTTTGCTAAATTTACGTAAGCTCACTCTATTAAATATATTATTAATTGTAGAGTTCATATTATCACCTCTTGTTATAATATTATATCACAATTTTATCACCTCTTCTATCCCTTAAATTATATCAAAAAGACATACTAGATTTAAGTATCTAATATGTCTTTTTTTATTGTGTATGTTTTAAAGATACACTTTCATGTCTTCCTTGTTTTTATAGACTATAATACATCTCAAATTCTATTGGGTGAGGCATTTTACTTACTAATAGGTATTCTTCTTTAATACGTTTAATATGATTTTTAATTACATTTTCAGTAAATACATTTCCTTGTAGTAAGAATTTATAATCATTTTCAAGTTCTTTTGCAGCTTCCATTAAAGAAGTAGGAAGAGTCTTGATTCCTTTTTGCTCTTCTTTACTTAATTTATATAAGTTGAAGTCGAATGGACCAAATCCTAGTTTGGAAGGATCAATTTTATTGATAACACCATCAAACGCTGCCATCATAATTGCTGAATAAGCTAAATAAGGATTTGCAGTAGCATCAGGACTTCTTACCTCAAATCGTTTTTCATCTTCTTGAACTGTATAACCTGGTATACGTATTACAGCTGAACGATTTGCCGTTGCATAACCAATCGTAACAGGTGCTTCAAAACCTGGTACTAAACGTTTATAAGAATTTGTTGATGGATTGGTAATCGCAGTAATCGCTTTTGCATGTTTTAAAATACCACCTATCATATAGTGAGCGGTATCGCTTAAGTCAGCATACTTACCTTTTTCAAACATAATATATTTCCCATCTTTTTTAAGTTGAATATGTACATGCATTCCACTTCCGCACTCATCAACAAATGGTTTCGGCATAAAAGTAACACTTTTACGCATTTTATAAGCAGTAAGATTTAACAAATTTTTCATTTTCATCGTACGATCTGCCATTTCTTTTACTCCAGCAAAGTTTACTTCAATTTCGACTTGTCCGGGTCCACCATTTTCACTATGATTATATTTAATAGGTATATTAATTTTTTCTGCTTCAATACTTGCCTGAGTTCTAAATTCATAACTTGCATCCCATGGTGAATCTACATGATACCCACCGTGATGGGGAACTGTATAACCGATGTTATTGTAGGAATCATCACCACTATTCCAGTTTGCTTGTATACTATCTAATTTTACTTCCATATGTTGGTTTGTATTTCGATATGAAACATGATCCAAAACGAAAAACTCGAATTCCGGACCTAGTAAGCAAGTATCTGCAATACCTTTATCCTTCATATATAATTCGGTTTTTTCTGCGATAAATCGTGGGTCATCTTCAAAACGGAAAAACTTATCTCCTCTAATAACATAAATATTAGCAATAACAACAATAGTTTTATGTTCCTTATAGCTATCAAGATAGCATGAACTAACATCTGGAATCATAACCATATCAGAATTTTCTACTGTTAAGAATCCATAACTCGAACCATCAAACCCAATTCCTTTATCCATAATATCTGGTGCTAATTTTTGTGATGTAATAGAAAGTCTATGCCAACGGCCCTTCATATCTACCACTTTTAAGTCGATTATTTCAACATTTTCATTTTGAACGTATTCAATCATTTCATTGATATTTTTAAACATAGCTTTTCTCCTTTAATTAAATAATAATAAAACGCTTTCACAACAGTATTATATCATAAACATCATTTTGTAAAAGGCTTTTTTTTGTTTTTTTTCTTAAGTAATAAATTTGAGGAAACAAAAAGTAAAAACCCCTCAAAAAATACATGAATTAGCGAAATAATCTCTATAGTGTAATTTAAAAATTATGACAAATTTCCTTTCAATTAACACTTCGTTTTCATTATAAACAATAATTGTAAATTTCATATAAATGATTATGTAAGACAGAAAAAAGGCTTAAATTAAGCCTTTTAAGTTTATGTGAATAAATTTAAGAAAATACCTGCTGCAATTGCTGAACCAATAACTCCTGCAACATTTGGTCCCATTGCATGCATTAATAAGAAGTTTTGTTTATCTTCATCAAGACCCATTTTATGGACAACTCGTGCAGCCATAGGTACAGCTGATACTCCTGCTGCTCCAATCATTGGGTTGATAGGGTCTTTTGAAACTTTGTTCATTACTTTACCAAACACGACTCCAGAAGCAGTACCGAATCCAAAAGCAACTAATCCTAGAGCAATAATACCAAGTGTTTCAACTGTTAAGAAAGTACCTCCGCTTGCTTTAGCACCAACTGTAATACCGATTAGGATAGTTACAATATACATTAATGAATTGTTAGCACTTTCTACTAGTTTAGGAACTACTTGTGATTCTTTTAGTAGATTACCAAACATAAACATACCAATTAAAGGTACACTACTTGGAATAAGTAATACAACTATTATTGAAACAACTATTGGAAAAATAATTTTTTCTAATTTTGATACACTTCTAAGTTGCATCATTTTAATTTGACGTTCCTTTTTAGTTGTTAATAATTTAATTATTGGTGGTTGAATAATTGGAACTAACGCCATATATGAATAAGCGGCGACAGCAATAGGACCTAATAACTCAGGTGCTAATTTACTTGTTAAGTAAATTGCAGTTGGTCCATCAGCACCACCAATAATTCCTATTGAAGCGGCTTGTAAAGCATCAAATCCAAATATGATAGCTCCAAAAAATGCTACAAAGATTCCAAATTGAGCTGCTGCTCCTAGTAAGAGACTTTTCGGATTAGCAATTAAAGGTCCAAAATCTGTTGAAGCACCAACACCTAGGAAAATAAGTGGTGGATAAATTCCATATTCTATTCCTTTATAAAGAAAATTAAGTAATCCTGTTTCTTCCATTAGACCGTTTAGTGGTAAGTTAACTAAAAGCATACCAAATGAAATTGGAATTAGTAAATATGGTTCATATTTTTTTGATATAGACAAAAATATAAGAGTAATGGCGACGGTTATCATGATAACATTACTAAACTGTAGTTCAGCAAAACCTGTTGAACTAATAAAATCTTTTAACATATCTAACATAACGACACCTCTAGTTAATAATCATTAATACTTCTTGATTTTCAACCACATCTTGTTTTTGTATATACACTTTGTTTACAACACCATTTACTGGTGATACAATTTCGTTTTCCATTTTCATGGCTTCCAAAATAGCAAGCGTTTGTCCTTCAATTACTTCTTGTCCTACTTTAACTTTTACATCAACAATAGTACCTTGCATAAATGATTGAATTTTAACTCCACTATCTTCTTTAGCTTTTACTTCTTTTTTACTAGATAATTTAATTGAATCATCCTTTTTAACTACTTCTTCTAATTCTACTTCATAAACTTTTCCATTTACTTTCACGCGGTATGTTCTCATATTAAGTCTCCTATAATTTACGTACTGATTTTAGTACTACATCACTTTTAAGATCCTTCTTACAAACGACAGTTGCAACTAAAACCGCAACACGCTTATCTTCATCCATATCTTCAAAAGAAATGTACTTTTGTTTACGTTTTTTCTTATGTTTTTGTTTTAATCTTTCAATATCGGGAATAAATCTAAATAAACTAACAATAAATGCTAATAATATTAATATTAGAAACACAATAAACATACTACTTATTGTTATTTCTAGTGTTTCAGCTAAATTGATATTTCTTGGTATCATCATTATCACCTAATCTACTATTAAATTGAATTCAATAATCTCATCTTTTTCTTCCATTACAACCATTTTATCTTTTCTTTCTAGATATGCAACGGCTACTTGTGGAAATAAAGCACAAGATAATAAATCCTCTTCTGTTTTTGCAATATAACTGTATTTTGCTTTTATTTCTTCTAACATTGGTTTTAAATCATTAGCAGGACGATAGTCTATAGTTTTTTGATCTCCGATAATCATTTGCTTTATTTCATCTGATATTGGAACTGGTGCTTTACCATATAATCCCTTAACATAATCCTTAATTTCAGATGGGATCACTTTATATCGTTCATTTGTCATAATATTCATAACCGCTTGTGTTCCAACCATTTGTGACATTGGTGTTACTAATGGTGGATAACCAAGTTCAGCGCGAACTCTGGGAACCTCTTTTAATACATCTTCATATTTATCAAATGCACCTTGGTCTTCTAGCTGTGTCATTAAATTAGATAACATTCCTCCAGGAACTTGATATTTTAAGATGTTTGGATTTGTCATTAGTGCTTTGGGATTTAAGATTCCTTTTTCTAAATATGAATTACGAATATTTAGAAAGTAATCAGTAATCTCATTTAACATTTCTTTATTTAGATGAGCATCGTATTCCCCACCTTCAAGAGTATAAGCCATTGATTCTGTTGCTGGTTGACTAGTTCCTCCAGATAATGGAGAAATTGCTGTATCAATAATATCAACACCCGCTTCAATAGCTTTAAGTAATGTCATACTTCCTGTTCCACTGGTTTGATGAGTATGCAGTTCTAAAGGGACTTTTACTCTTTTTTTCAGCTTAGTTACAAGTTCAAATGCTTTATTTGGGAGTAAAACGCCGGCCATATCTTTAATACAGATTGAATCGGCTCCCATTTTTTCAATTTCTACAGCTAGTTCTACATAATAATCTATTGTATGTACTTTGCTTGTTGTATAACAGATTGCAATTTGACAATGTCCACCATATTTCTTAGTGGCTTTAACTGCTGTTTCTAGATTTCTTATATCATTTAGTGCATCAAATATTCTAATAATGTCAATTCCATTTTCAATTGATTTTTTAACAAATAACTCAACTACATCATCTGGATAATGCTTATATCCTAATATGTTTTGACCTCGTAGTAACATCTGTAGTTTTGTATTTTTAACTTTTTTACGAATTTCTCTTAATCTTTCCCATGGATCTTCATTTAAAAACCGTAAACAAGTGTCAAATGTAGCTCCACCCCATACTTCTAGAGCGTAATAACCTACTTTATCCATTTTCTCTACGATTTCAAGAATCTCACAAGTTCTTAATCTTGTTGCCATTAAAGACTGATGTCCATCTCTTAATGCTGTTTCTGTAAATTTAACCATAATTTTTCTCCTTGTTACCATAAATATTTTTTAGAGAAACTTCGCTCCCTGTATACTTCTCTTCCTTATTATTATCTAAGACAACTAATCTACCTAAATTATCAATGTCTTTAACCAAAACAGAATTAATATCATTTTTATTAAGATAAACATTTTTTCCTATTAAATAGCTATTTTTGCGACATATTTTAAGAAAATCATCTTTTCCCTCAAGATAATCTTTAATATAGATATTAAGATTTTCTATTAATAAATCCAATATGTCTTCTAATATATACTTACTACCTGTTTCAAGAGCCATAGAAGTTGCTTTATTACTTAATTCTTTTGTGAAATGCAAAGCGTTTACATTCAAGCCAATTCCAATTGTAACACTAACACTTTTTTTTTCAAGTATTGTTTCTAATAATATTCCACAAATCTTTTTATTATCTACTATAATGTCATTTGGCCATTTTATCGAAACGTCTATATTTAACTCTTTCAAAGTTTTGTAGACACTTGCTGCTGTTACTTGAGTAAGTAATGATATTCTCTCACTTAGAGGTAATTTAAGTAACAAACTAAAAGTTAAATTATTGTTTGCACTATCTTCCCAGTATCTTTGAAGTCTACCATACCCAGCAGTCTGATGTTTGGCGGCTATAATAGTACCTGATTCAAGATTTTTATGATAATTTTTAATATAGCGGTTTGTAGAATTTATTTTATCAAACCATATTATCTTTTTTCCAATCATAAATAGCCTCCTTCTTTTATAAATATTATAACATAGAACCATATCATATAAGTATTTTCTTCTACTCCCGATAGAACAAAATACACTATATTCCTTATTCTTATATTTGTTTATAGTAAAGTTCTTTTTTTGCCTACTATTATCTGATCTATTTATATATAAAAAACATACAATAATTAAATTATATTGTATGTTTTCTTCTATTATATGAATATGACGATATGTCATCACAATGTTTAAAATTCCATTTAAATTCTTCTCCTAATAATCTATACAAATAAATACCCGAATATATTGAATAAATATCCTGTAATTATAATACCTATAGTAACAATTCCTACAAAGGTAAATAACAACTTAGGTTTAACTACTTTCTTCAACAATATAATTGAAGGTAAACTTAGTGCAGTTACTGCCATCATAAATGATAATACCGTTCCAATCCCTACTCCTTTTAGAACTAACGCTTCTGCGATTGGTAATGTTCCAAATATATCAGCATACATTGGTACACCAACAATAGTAGCAATTATTACTGAAAATGGATTATTTTCTCCTAATACAGCTTCAATAAATGATTGAGGTATAAACCCGTGAATAACTGCTCCAATTCCAACACCAATCAAAACATATTTCCACACTTTAGTTATTATTTCTTTCACTTGTTCTATAGAATAGGTATGACGTTCTTTTTTTGTCATTACATATTCCTCTTGCTGTACAAGATTCGCATTTTGAACATTGTGATTTAAAACAAACTCTTCAACATGCTTTTCCATTTTAAGTACACTAATAAGTGTTCCACCTACAACTGCAATAACCAAACCAACTACAACATAGGCTAGTGCGACTGGCCAACCAAAGATACTCGCAAGTAATATAACTGATGCTAGGTCTACTAATGGTGACGATATTAAAAATGAAAACGTAACTCCAATAGGTAGACCTGCTTTTGTGAAACCAACAAATATGGGAATTGAAGAGCAAGAACAAAATGGAGTAACCGTTCCTAAAAGCGCACCAATTATATTTGCTGGTACACCTTTGATGTTTCCTAATATTTTTCTAGTTCTTTCTGGCGAAAAATATGATTGAATATATGATGATATATAAATAAGTACAGTTAACAAAATAAATATCTTAATAACATCAAAGAAGAAAAATGAAACACCTTTAAATGCCAAAGTGTTAACATCCATTCCAATAATTTTTTCTAAAAATTTATTTATAATATTTTCTAACCAAGTCATTTTTAAAAAAATATCATTAATCGTAATAAAAAAATCTTTTATAAGTTGCATTGATCCACCTCAGTATTTTTTATGTTTTCAAGAAATTTGACGATTTCTGATAATTTTTTTTTATTAATATAATAATTTATCCAATTACCTTTTTTCTCTGATCTTGCAATTCCAGCTTCAGAAATCATTTTCAAATGATATGAAAGCGTGGGCTGTGATATTGACAATTTATCAATAAGTGTACACCCACAAGTTTCTCCTTTTATTAAAAGCTCAATAATTTTTAATCTATTGGCATCACCTAAAACTTTAAAAAGTCGTGCATATTCTTCAAACATATGTTCCATCTCCTTATGTCAACATTTATCTATATCGAAAGTTATCTATATTGATAACAATCTATATAATAACGCTGGTTCTGTTTTTTTGCAAGAGAATTATCATAATTTATTTAGAATATTATATAATATTCTCATAACTCATATGTGCTAATGAAAATCATGATATAAATTCTAATCATTTTAACCATGTTGGGAACCTAAAATACAACAAAAAAGAGACAAAAATGCCTCTTTTAAATTTCTATTTCAACTAAATATTATATACATATATTTTTTTAATTACTCACCGATTAATCCACTTAAACAAAAATACTTATTAACATAATAACTCCAGCAAGAAGATTTGTTAGAGCAAAAATTATTTTAAGGTGTTTAGGCTTACTTTTTACTGCAATTTTTCCACCTAATATCCCACCTATAATCGCTATAAAAATAAGCGGTAAAGCAAACTGTAGATCAAAATTCCCATTAATGCTATGTCCTAGTAACCCCATTAGTGCTGTTACAGCAACCATAGCACTCGAAGTACCAATTGCAATTTCTATTGGTATGCCACATAACATAACCATCAAGGGTATTTTAAATGCTCCCCCACTAATTCCAACCGCACCCGCAAACAACCCAACTAAAGCCGCCAAAGGTATTGTTACCCACAAATTGACTGTATAGTTGTATCCATTAAATGAACGATTCCAATATCCAAATTTATGTTTTTCTTTAGATGGTTTATCTTTCATATTAATCATCATAAATATTGACACTAACACCAATACTATTGCAAAAACTATCTTTAAAGTTGTGCCTTCAATATTACCTGCAAAATAGCCTCCAACAAAAGCCATAATATCAGTTGCAGGATCGATGATCAATGCTAATTTCCAGTCAACTTTTTTATGCTTAGAGAATATTAGCATTGCAGCTATACTAGTCCCAAACATTATTGCTTGTGATGTTGATGCAGCTTGATGCATTGCTACTCCAGACAATACAAGAGCGATAACATAAAAATTGCCTCCACCTTTTCCAACCGTTGCCATAAGAATTGCGATAACAAGAATAATCACACTCAATATATATATGTTCATAATTGTTTAACTGAGTTCTTTCTTATATCAGATGTGAATATTTCTTCTTCCTTATATAATCCCATAATTGTTTTTCTCCTTGCATCGTAAATTACCGTATAATTATTCAATAAAATCTTACCCCTCTTAAACGGCTTTGTCAAGGCTACATTTTATATATTTGCAAATATGTTTTTTGAATGTTTGTGCTAAACTGTTTATTTTTCGAATCAAGCCAGTTTCAGAAACACGGAAATGCATTATAGGAATACCCAACAAAAAAGTGGTGGAACCTATTGGGGTCCACCACTTATCATTATGCATCTTTTATTAGATCATTTGTTTCCAATATGATTTAATACTAGTCTATAGCGTTAATTCTACCCATAGTAGGCATTTCAATGTCTACACCAAGAGTGAACATATCAATTAATGCTTCATGTAATCCTTTGAATTCCCCAACTCTTTCTCTGTCGTTAAGGTTAAAGAGTACATATCCGTCTCCGCCTGCAGCCATAAAGTCATTTGTAGCAACAAGGTATGTAGCAGTTAAATCAACAGCAACACCATTAATCATTAAGTTTTCAACTCTTGTTCCTGCATCATTACCAGCAACAAGATCAAATGTCATTCCAGCAACGTGTGGGAACATACCTTCAGCATTTGGATATGCAGAAGTTCCGTGTTCAAGAGAATCTAAGATTTCTTGTCCAGTTAATTCGATAGTTACTATAATATTACCAAATGGTAAAACAGTAATAACATCACCTAGAGTTACATCTCCAACAGCGATAGAAGATCTAATTCCACCACCATTAGTAATTGCAACGTCAGCTCCTGTAACTATAATCATAGAATCAGCAATGAGGTTACCTAAATTAGTTTCACCGGTACGTACATCACCACGTTCACCAAGTAATTCAACAGCAGTTTGTCCAACTACTTCATTTAAGATAATAGCTTGATCAGCAACAATATCATCAATGAAATTTTGAATTTCTAAGTCATAACCATAATTTAATTCAGAAGCCATATCAGAATCAATTAGTAATACGCTAGTACCAATAATTTCACCGTTTTGAATTTCTAGTGTAAGTACTCCTAAATTTTTCATGTATTCACCAGTAGAAACGATTAAAGTATCTCCAACCATCATTCCATCAGGTAAAACTGAATGTGAATGTCCATCAATAATTACATCAATACCAGGTACTGCGATAGCAATATCTTCAGAAGTAATAAGAGTATTTGTATCTAATCCGATATGTGCAACTAAAATAATGATATCTACTAATGGGTCTAATTCAGCCACTATAGCAGTTGCTTGTACAATTGGATCTAAGAAATTTAATCCAATTACATTGTCAGGATGAGTTTTGTATACGGTTTCAGGAGATGTAAGTCCAAAGAACCCGATTAATACTCCATCAATTTCTTGAATAATGTAAGGATTCATAAAATCAGAATCATCAACATCATACTGAACATTTGCAGTAATCATTGGGAAATTAGCCATATCTTCTAATTCTAATAATCTGTCGAATCCATAATTGAAGTCATGATTCCCAGGTACCATTAAGTCATAACCAACTTGGTTCATAACTTCTATCATACTTGCACCTTCTTGTAAAGTTGAAAATGTAGTCCCATGTACGATATCTCCAGCAGAGATCAAAAGTACATTATCATGTTGTGCATCTAAAGCGTCTTTAAGATTCTTAATAGTTGACATACCAATTGTACCTGCCCATGAATCATCGTTAACACGACCATGAACATCGTTAGTATGAGCGATAACAATCTCAGTAACTTCATTAGTAGCAATAGTTACTGGTAACGGAGTTACTAGTAAAGTAGTGATAGCCACAAGTTCGTCAATTTGAACTTGCATTGCAGCTACTAAAAGATTAATAGCTGAAATGTCTGCAGCTAATGCAGTATCTGCAGCTTCAAGAACAGCAATTGCAGCTTCAATAACAGTAATGTCTTCTTGAATTGCTACAATTAATAAATCTGCAGCAGCAGATTCGCCCTCTAAATCGTTTAAATTTGCTTCTAAAGCAGCTAACTCTGCTTCTAATATGTAAATAGAAGTACCATTAACAGAAACACTAGTTTCTAGTGCAGCAAATTCGTCTAATGTGGGAACTTCTTCCCCACAAGCTGAAAGAGTAAAAACAAATAACAAAGTAATAATAAATAATAATAATTTTTTCATTTTCTTTTTTCCTTTCTTTTTTTAGATATGTATATTATAACATATTTTTATACAAATTTTAATAACTTCGAATAATTATTGTAACCCTTTTCATTCTGTTAACATTTCATTGTTTAGAAATTTTTTTAATATTATATTTAATCAATGGTTAAGCATATTTCTCTAGCATCCTTGCATTTCCTAATTAGAAAAATTTCCATCTTATTATATAGAAATCTAAAGTGGTTTTATTAAGTGTGGCGTTCAAATTATGTCCTAAATATATATTTTCCTAAAAAGATTAAATTCTATTAATTTTATTTTTATTCATTTTTTTATAAATAAGCATTATTCCTCAAGAATTTTATAAATAATATATTATTGTTTTCAATAAATTCTTTTATGTGTATAATTAAATAAAGGATACAACACAATACTTCTATGTTTCTTTATACATTTCAATTAAGGAGAACACAATGAAGAAAAAATCTCGTAGAAAAAAAAATGATGAAACAAAAAGACGTTTTGATGCTATCAAAAACTTAATGTCTACTTTTACTATGGGGACGGTTGCTGTTGTTGCTGCCGTAACTTTGATTCCAGCATCTCCTAAGGCAGAGATTGTTAAATCTGTTGCTTTAAGTGAAGAAATCGTCTATCAAGTAAATGTTACTGATGAGGACAATGCTTTAGATTTATCTACACTTTTCGTAGTGCTTGAAAATCAATTAGAATATTATGAAAAAGCTATTAGCTTGGGTGGAAACTCAGGCTATTTTGATAGTTTAGAAAATGAAACTGAATATCGCTTAAGTGTTTATGGTAACAAAGGGTTTGGACAAGAAAGACTCGATACCTTGATGATTACAACTGACGAGAAAGTTGGTGGTACTATTTTATCAGTAACACCAGAGACAATTGAATATTCAACAATTTATATGGTTGATGTTTCTATTTATGATCCTGATTTTAAATATACATCCATTAATCTATATTATGGATATAGTTGGGAACACGATGTTGAATTAGTATATACATCGATTGCTGTTACTACTTCACGAATGAATATTGAGTTAAACGATATTTATACTACTGAAGCATTCCATATATATCTTGAAGGAACAACATCAGAAGGTACTGAGCTACTTGATGAAATTTGGATAACACCTCCATTTGAGTTTAACACTTCAATTTATATGAATACTATTAATAGTGAAGCGGTTTCTTTCTATGTATATAATGAAATGGATGTAGGAAACATAGAATATGAAATGAATATTTATAAACATGATTTACTAATAAGGACAGAACAAATCGTATTAGAAGAAGGTGAGTTTGAAGGAAGTGAATTTGTAATTGATGGATTAACACCAAATACAACATATTATTTTGAGTGTATTGCTGCTCACACAAATCCACAAACCTTAAGACTAGAGAAAGATATTGTTTACCAAGAAGAAATAACCACACTTGACGTTTATACATATAGTTATACTAAGGAAACAATAGATGATTATTTGGAAGTGACAATCATTTTAGAAGATCCTAGCCATTATTTTCAAGAAGTATATTATGATTCCTATGATACAAGTGGTGAATATAACATGTACTTAACTAGTGGTACTTATTTTTTCGAAAATGATGGCAATGAAAAATTTGTTTCATTCACAATATTATTACCAACAACTTCTTCATATAAAATTACAATAACTTTAAGAAATCAACTTGATTATTCAGTTCAACATAAAATTGATATTATTATTTTCGAATAGGGAGGTAACACATGAAAGATAAAAAGAGTAGATTAGATTTACACAAATGGATTGTTTTAATAATTATATTAGTATTTATCTTAGTTGGAAGTCTTACAGGGATTTTGTTTCCAGGAACTGCCTTTGCAACTGTTATCGATAATTCAATCGGTAAGTTTTTTGATGTTTTTAGTATATTTAAAAACAATTACATTAATATTTTGGAAAGCATTACAATCGTCTTATTTATGGGTATCTTATTCTATGTTATCTCTGTAATTGTTAAACTAATTACGAGAAATAGTAACCGCGGAAAGACTGTGGGTGTTCTTATAACATCAGTTTCTAAATTTGGTGTTATGGTCATTTCGTTAATTCTTATCCTGTCTGCGTGGAATGTTCCAACTCCAACATTATTAGCTGGAGCAGGGATTGCTGGATTAGCCGTTTCTTTTGGTGCGCAAGGATTACTAGAAGATGTTTTTGCTGGATTATCAATTATTTTTGAAAAACAATTTATAGTTGGTAATTTTGTTGAAGTTGGTGAATTTAGAGGTGAAGTTATAGAAATAGGTCCAAGAAATACACGAATTAAAAACATCTATGGTAATATACTTATTATTGCAAATTCTGATATTCGTGAAATAGTCAACTTATCAGAGGATTTGTCTTATGCAATATCTGAAATTTCTGTTGAATATAGTGAAGATTTAGATAAAGTCGAAGAAATTATTAAAGACAATTTACCAAAAATTGGAGAAAAAATTCCAGAGATTGTTGCTGGCCCAATATATGATGGAGTCGAAACACTTGCTGATTCTGCAGTAATTGTAAGAGTTATTGCTCATTGTGAGGAAAAAAATCGTATTAATGTAAGAAGGATTTTAAATAAAGAATTGAAGAGTTTATTAGATATGAACAATATTAAAATACCGTTCCCTCAACTTGTTATACATCAAAACAAACAAAATATAGAATAGAATAAGCAAAAAAAAATGCCGCACTTAAAATAAAAAGGGATTCTCTCGAGAATCCCTTTTTATTTATTCAATTATCTAATATGTCTCTTTTTACTGTATCTACTTTTAGTTTACAAATGCATGTTGAATTTTCAACATCTTTTACGTTGTTAATTATTATACAAGTAAACTAATCCTCTACCTTCATTACCATGTCTAGTACCGATAACAATATATTCATTTGAAATCGCTACTCCATATCCGTAGTTATCGTTAAAAGTCGTATCAGTTTCGGATATCTTAAGTTCATATGTTACATCAGTTAATGAATATAAATATGCTGCGCCATTGTCAGTATGATAATTATTATTATCTTCATAAGCACCAATAAGTAAACTATCTCCTACTACTGAAATACTAAATCCAAATCTTGCTTCAGGCTCTCCATCACTAGCAGTAATTATTCTTTCATATAATAAATCATCTATTTTATAAATATATGCAGCTTCTTTTCCTGGTACTCCAACAACGATATAATTTTCTGTAATTTTAACCGCAGTTCCAAAGTAGTCTTGAGAAGCTGCATCTGTTGCGTAGATTTTTCTCTCAAATGATATATCATCTAACTTATAAATATATACTGATCCACTTTCAGATCCATTCGTATCACTAGATTTTGCACCAACAGCAACATAATTGCCAAAAACATCAACACTATACCCGAAAAAGTCATCAAGAGCTGCATCTGTTGCATTGATTTTTCTTTCATATAATATATCATCTAACTTATAAATATAAACTGCACCACTACCGTGAGCTTTTTCATCGTCATATCTTGCACCAACAACAATGTAATTACCGTAAACAGCTACTGCACAACCAAATTGTGCGAAGGAAGGTGCATCACTAGGAGAAATTATTCTTTCATATAATAAATCATCTGTTTTATAAATATATACAGAGTTTTTTCCTGGTGCTCCAACAGCAAAATACGTATCATCGTTTAATAGACCATTATCATTATGCACTATACTATCTCCAAGGCTATCTTTAATAGATCCATAGCTGTCAAAATCACTTACTAAATATGCAGTAATTACAACATCACTAGAAACTGAAAATGTATATGAATCCACAATCCCACTACTAAGTGTTCCACTAGTAGTTGAATTCAAATCAGTTATAAAGACTTCATCTCCTAGAGCATCTTTAAATGTTACATATAGAGTATAATCACCATATTGCAATGTGCTTGTTCCTTCAATATTAATTGAATACGTTCCCTCAGATAATGCGAAATTTTCTATTTTAAAATTATAATTATTATAGATTGCGATACTTGTTCCAAATCTATCAGATCTAGCAACATCGCTTGCATAAATGATTCTTTCGTAAGCTTGATCATTTGCTTTGTACAAGTATACTGCACCTGTGTAAATTAATTCACTTGATTGATGATCATTTATAGCACCCACAACAATATAGTTACCTTCAACCGCAACAGTTTCACCAAAATAATCGCCACTTTCGGCATTGCTGGCTGTAATTTTATATATTAAATCATCTGCGATTGGTTCCTCTACTATAGTTTCTTCAAATGTTACATATAGTGTGTAATCACCATATCCCGATGTGTAATATCCTTTAATCTCTATAGAATATGTTCCCGCAGACAATGCATAATTATCTATTTTAAAATCACTATTTCCGTTCCCATCATCATTTTCTGTTTCCAAATCTCCTTCAGAATTATATATTCCTCCGAAAGAATCAAATTCACTTTCTAAATACGCCGTAATGTTACCATCACTCGCAACCGTAAATGTATAGGTATGCACAGTCCCAGCAATAAGTGTTCCACTAGCATTTGAATTTAAATCAATTGCAAAGGTTTCATCTTCTGGATCAGGTGGAGTTGCACTTTCTTCAAACGTTACATATAATGTATAATCCCCATATTCATATGAGCTATATCCTTTAACATCTATGGAATATGTTCCCGCAGATAATGCGTAATTTTCTATTTTAAAATCATCGCCACCACTAATTGCATCATCACTAAATGTGACAAGTTCTCCAAGGTTATTCCAAATAGATCCATAACTATCAAAATCACTTACTAAATATGCAGTAATATTACCTTCACTTGGAACTGTAATTGTATAAGTATCAATAACCCCACTAATAATCGTTCCATTAGCATTTGAATTTAAATCAATTGCAAAGGTTTCATCCTCTGGAGTAGGCGGGGTTGCACTTTCTTCAAACGTTACATATAGTGTGTAATCACCATATTCTAATGTGCTACCTCCTTCAACATGTATATAATATGTTCCCGCAGATAATGCAAAATTTTCTATTTTAAAATCTAAATTCTCATAAGTTGCATCATCATCTACCGCTATAACAGCACCAAGGCTATCTTTAATATGCCCAAGACTGTCAAAATCACTTACTAAATATGCAGTTATGTTACCATCACTCGGAACTGTAATTATATAGGTATGCATAATACCGCTACCAAGTGTTCCACTTTCACTTGAATTTAAATCCATTGTAAATGTTTCATCTTCTGGAATAGTTGAAACTGTACTTTCATAAAACAGTACATAATCCCCAGCTTCATACTCATCATATCCAGATACTTCAATAGAATATGTTCCACTTTCTAAGAACACATCAATATAAAAATCACTAGAGTAACTTCCATCATCATTAAATGTGACAATATCTCCATTAGAGTCATAAACAGTACCAAATAAGTCAATCATACTTTGAGTGTATAGTTGAACATTCCCATCACTCAATACATCAAATTCAACAACATTTTTCTCACCCGCAAGTAAGATATCATTAATTGATGTATTTTCAGTAATCGTTGTCGTATGTGAAACAGTTTTTGCTTCAACTTTCAACTGGTAAGTTCCACTTACAGTAGAGCTATACGCTGCTACACCAATAATATATGTTCCTTCTTCTAAATAAATAATCATCTCAAAATTTTCATCTTCATCATTGCGATCGTCACCATAGGCTAAAAATTCTCCTTCAATAGAAGTTATTGTACCTTCTAAATCAAGATCTCCCATACTAAGAATACTGTAATAAGAAGCTTCTTCAATTTCTACTAAATACCCATGTATTTCACCAACAGAAAAAGTATTACTTAATACTTGATCAACAACAATTGATGTAAACATAGAATCTCCACCTATTGTAATAGAAAAAGAACCAACTTTATCATCAGAAGAACTTACTTCAACAACATACTCTCCCTCATCCAAACTAATGACACTATACGTATCATTACCGTAAATCGAATTGTCAGCTTCAAACACAATTTGACTTGTCAAAAAATCTTTAACGACTACATAACTATCAAACTCTGCTTCAAGGGACAATACAAAAGTTACATCTTGTGGTAAATAAAAATAATAAGATAATGTTTCTCCATTAAATTCTCCTTCAAATAATCCATCCATCAATAAAATTAATGCTTCGTCAATCCCTTTTAGTGCATCCTCTGGATCCACAAGATCAATTGTATCACTTGGATCTTTGTCTTTACCCGTATCATCTGTTGAAGGATCACAACCTGTTAAAAACACCGCAACAACAAGTAAAAAAGCAAATAAAACTTTCCTCATTTTTATTCCTCCTCGTAAATATATAACCTAATTATAGTCGAATATTCAAACATATATCAAGAAAAAAATGCAAGTACTTGGCTAACTAGTACATGCATTTACTATTTTGATATTCAATATATACTCTTAATTCTTTAAATTCAAAACTTGTTTAGGGTAAAATAGAAAATGATAAAGTGTATTTATACTCTTCTAAATCCAAATCACCTTTAGTTACTTTTGCTTCAATATTATCTTTGTCAAAATTACTTAATATCTTATCTAAAGTATCTTTAGACATTCCCATTTCATTAACAAATAATTGGTCTAAGGTTAATGAAATTTCATATCCTAAATAATTAATATCTATATCCATATAAAAATCAATTATTGTATTGATATGGACAAATTTATCAGATCCAACACTAATATGGACAATTAATTGGTTATCTTCAGTTAAATCGGCCCATGCATAATTAATGTAGTAGTTTTTATTCTGTAAAATATAGTTACATTCATCAGTGTCACAATCACTTATTGGGTCATACTCAAGATTTACATTTTCACGGACGGTATCCAAAATTACAAGATTTATTACTTCTTCTACGACTGTATACTCGTTACCAACAGAAAGAATAAACAAACCCATTAGTCTAGTATTAACTATGTTCATTAAATCTGCATCCTCTTCATATACGTTTGTTGGCAAATCAGCTTCATCCATTTCAATATGAACTTTGTTGAATCCAATTACTCCAATAATTCCAACGACTAAAACAACGACTAATAAAATTTTAATAATTTTCATCTTTCACCTCTCCTTATTCTTAATAATAACTATCTATACTACACTTATAACACCATCATCAAATATCTTTGACTGTGAATTAAACTTATCTATTTATATATAATTATATCACACAAACCTATTCAAATAATTTTATCATTTGATATCCAAGAAAAATTATGATTATTATAGGGACTTTATTATGAAAATGTACACTCGAAATTTAATCCTCAACTTTTTTAACATATTTTGTAAGTATATCAAAAAAACATACTAAATATTTTTGATATGATACCTCTAAAGTAGACACTAAAAAAAAAGAAAGTAATCTGATAAAGGTTATGAGTAATTAAATATAGTATAATTTTTAGTTGCAACTTATTATGTAAAGGATAACATTTATGTATGGCTAATTATAGATAACAGTATAGACCCAAAAGTTTTCTGTATACAGAAGGGGTTTGCGTAATGGTGGAGACATTCACCATTACGCAAGTAAAAAAGAATTCTCAAATTTGAGAATTCTCTAGTTTTTTTATAATAAAAATATAGAGTCCTGCTTAACGTAATTTACCAAGCAACTCATTAATTTTGATAAGTAACTTTTTATAAACACCCTCATTAAAGTCTGGACTTCCAAGATCTTCAAAACCGTGTTTAACTCCAGCTTCATGAAGGACAACTTTCACTTTTTCCCAGTGTGAAACTCCTTTAAGGGTCACTGTCAATCTACTTTAATTATTATTGTTAACTTAGTACTGGCAATAATTATATAGTGTTTATAGTCAATTTTGGCCAAACTGTCACATAAATTATGGTTACTTAATAAAATTCTTATTTGATACACTATTTATAATCTTTATTTATAAGCTTAATTAGAATTATTATAGTTATGCTTTTAAATTTATTATTTTTGTGATAACTTTATTTATGAACCAAGAAAAGTGGTGCTACTATGACGATAAAACTAGGTGAATGTGAACAGGGTATTATCTATACAGTTTCAAAAATTAATGGGAGCAGAGATACCATACAGTATTTATCTAACATTGGACTTTCTATTGGAGATTCAATTACTATCATTTCAAAAATTGCTTCGATTTTCATTATTAATATAAAAGACGGCCGCTTTGGTATTGATAAGGGAATAGCAACACTAATTGAGGTAGAAAAATGGGGAAAATAGCTATAGCAGGGAATCCCAATAGTGGAAAAACAACAGTATTCAATACCCTTTCTGGAAGAAATGAAAGAGTAGGGAATTGGGCTGGAGTAACAGTAATGAAAAAAGAAGCTAGATTACGTCGTAGATTCGCCCGTCATAATCAAAATACTATTATAGTAGATTTACCAGGAGCTTACAGTATGAAAGCATACACTAATGATGAACTAGAAGCTACTAATTTCCTACAAAACGAACACATCGATGTAATAATAAACATCATAGATGCATCAAATCTTGAGCGATCTTTATTTTTCACCTTACAACTAGTTGACACTGGTATACCCGTTATTGTAGCTTTAAATAAAAGTGATATAACCAAAAGGAAAAAAACAAAAATTGACTCAAAAATGTTAAAAGAAAAATTAGGTGTAAAAGGTGTTCATTTTACTCAAGCCACAAGTGGCAAAGGGTTAAAAGAAATTGTAGACGATGCATTAGATCAAATTATAGAAGGAGAGTATCGTGGACAAAAACCAAAAAAGAAAAGAAAACATCAAAGACATTATTTCAGAAACTCAGAAAAAAGATGTAAATGCAAACAAAATAACATTGACAGATAAAATGGATAGAATTGTTGCACACAAATATATAGGCATTCTTATATTCGTCGTCATTATGTATATTATCTTCACAATATCGCAAACGTACGTAGGACCAATAATTTCAGACGTTGTAACTAGCATTATTGGAGATTTCGGTAATTGGGTAAATGGATTACTTGTATCAGCAGGAACCGGAGAGTTTCTCAAAGGTATCATTACAGAAGGAATTATAGGCGGATTCGGTGCAGTTGTCGGCTTCTTACCGCTAATTATGGTTTTATTCTTCCTCCTAAATCTTCTAGAAGATAGCGGATATATGGCAAGGGTTTCCCTTGTAATGGATCGTTATTTCAAAAAGATAGGGTTAGCAGGAAAATCAATAATTCCAATGTATGTAGGAACAGCTTGTAGTATTCCTGCGATTATGTCTGCAAGAACAATAAAAAATGAAAAACAAAGAAGAATGACAATTTTGTTAACCCCTTTTGTACCATGTGGTGCAAAGTTGCCAGTAATAGCATTGTTTATCACAGTATTTTTTACTAATCAATCATACTTAACAGCAATTACTTACTTTTTAGCAATAGGCGTAATCTTCTTTGCAGGATATATCATAAAAGCAACAACTGGTGCAGATTTCACAAACCAAGAAGACTCATTCTTAGTAATTGAATTACCAGAATATAAATTACCAAGTTTAAAAACTGCGTTCAAAGTAATGCTTGATAGAGCTTGGGCATTTATTAAAAAAGCAGGAACAATTATTGTTTTGATGAACGCCATCATTTGGATTCTAACTAATTTCAACTTCTCATTACAATTAGTAGATAATACATCAGAAAGTATGTTGCGATTCATTTCAGAACCAGTAGCATGGTTAATGATTCCACTTGGTCTTGGTGTTTGGGGTCTTGCTGCAGCTTCTGTTGCTGGATTTGTGGCTAAAGAAGAAGTTGTTGGAGCTCTTGCTGTTATTTTTGCATTTAGTGTTTCCGGTGATTTTGAAATTTCTAGTATTGAAACTACAAGAAACATCTTAATGAGTACTGGTGGACTTACAGCGGTTAGTGCCTTTGCATTTATGGCATTCAACTTATTCACACCACCATGTTTTGCAGCAATAGGAGCAATGAACAGTGAATTAGGTAGTAAAAAATGGACAATATTTGCAGTTACATTACAATTTGCAGTTGGATATTTTATAGCTATCGTAATCTATCAAATTGGAACACTACTATTTTATGGTGAAACCGGTACAGGATTCATACCAAGTATATTTATAATTACGGCATTTATTGGTGTATTTATTTACTTAAAAAAACTTGCAAGTAAAGGGAAAGGATTGGCTAATATTGAATAATTTAATACCATCACTAATTCTTATTATTATATTTGGTAGTATCATTACTTACTTAGTAAAATCTTATAAAAAAACTGGAACAACTTGTACTTCTTGTGCAAGTTGTCCAACAGTAAATAAATGTAACAAAAATACTCTTAAAACTGACATGTCTAACTCTTATAACTCAGTAAAAAGAATATAGCATTTCTCTAAAAAAGGAAGGATAAACATGTCCTTATAGCAAGCTAAGATATATGATATAATGTACATAATTTATGGGAAGTGGGTTAATACAATGAAAAGGAATAAAATAGCAACACCTTTAATAGCTTTAGGAATCCTAAAGAATTACATTCCTTTTGCAACTTGGTTTTTATTAGGAACAATAATAAGAATCCCTAAATTTGTAAAATCAATAGATAAAAAATATTCAAAAGAGTTAAGAAAAACTTGTGGTTTAATTACATTAATCTATCTAAGGCTACAAAAAAGGTATTCTAAAGAAGAAGCTTTTGAAATAACAAGAGCTACAATTATCCCTTCGGCATTAGCTGTAATGCAATCAAATTTTTACGTTGGAACAGAAAAAAGAACTTTCAATAATCTTGTAAAATTCCAACAATTAACAAACCAAATAGGCATAACAAAAGAGAATACTATGAAAATTACAAAGCAAACCGAAGATGAATATAGTTTTGTAATAACAAAATGTATGTTTTATGAAGTCTTTTCGTCTTTAGGTGTACCTGAACTCACAAAAATCATGTGTTCAGTCGATAATGCAATATTTAATACCTATCTCCCAAATGAAGTGATGTTTTATAGGGGTGTAGGAAATACTATTGTAGAAGGTAATAAAGAATGTCATTTCCAAGTTAAAAAAACTAATTTAAGAAAGATCTGACAAGTGTTTTTAAAAACTCGTATAGATTAATAAATGAAAGGATTCTCAAATTTGAGAATCCTATTTTTTATATATAAAACAAATAATTCGAGTCTATTTCTTATAATCTCTCAATCCTCGAATTAATACGTCATCATCCTGAATAGAATCTTGCCACCCTGATTTAGAGATTTCTATTGAATCAAATCTTCGTATGTAGGGCTTAATGTCTACCAGTGGTGTTCCATCTAATATATCAATATCGCTGACATAAAGAATATTATCTTCAATCCTTAGTAATCTAACAAGACTCATGCCTAATTTGTTTGGGCGATGAGGAGCTCTAGTAGCGAAAATACCATATTTTTCATCTGAAAGATATGGCCTAAGTTGAAGACAGGTTTTTTCTGACTTATTGAAATAGAAAAATAAATAAATATGTGAAAATTCATCTAAATCTTTCAATCCTTCAATGTATTGGTCGTTTAATATAACCTTGCCTTCAATCCCTTTGCAAAAGACAGGTTGAATCGGTATTTTTGATAATTCTTTATGTGGCGAACGGATAGTTCCTATTGATTGAAAATCAATCTTATCATTATTCATCATAACTACTCCTTTATCAATATCAGATATTAATAATTTTTTGCAAACAATTATTATACTTTTCAATTTTTCCCTTTTCTTAGAATTCTTGCATCCCTCTTCAATATCAATTTTTCACAGAATTTTACTATGTTGGATTCCTCCAAGTTTAGGTTTCTTTGAATCCTTTTTAAGCCAAGTTCTGTAGTGTAAAGTTTACCAATATGTAAAACCAAATCATTATTATTCATTATATCTCCTCTATAAAATTAGAATTTGTAAGGACAACTTGTATCTCCTAATTAATTACATTTTACCATAACAAAATATAAAAGGCACTATCTTACCAGGATTGAACCAAACAATCTATATTCCCCATTATTTTAGGTAATTTACAATACAACTTTTTTGTTGTATATCTTAATAAAAGAAATTTTTGATCAAATAGATTGGCAACACAAGATACACCAAAAATATCATACATCATCTCTTGTATTGGATTTACATTTTTACTTGCTCAAACCAGTTTCCGAGTTGCGAAAAAAATCCCTTAAACAACATGTTTCTAGTGCGCATTTTGTACCCGTAACCGGAGCGAAAAACTGATCTTTTTTTTATATAAAAACCCGAGATTATAGAAATATAAAATTAACTACTAAATCTCGGGGTTCCGGGTAGATTTGGTGGAGAATATAGTCCTCGTAGTTTACCCGTATATGGAAGCGGGTTTGTGTGGTGGAGGAAGATCTCCATCATTGGAATACACACCCAAATAAAAATGCACATTATTCTGCTAAATTCTTGTTTCCTTTATATACTAGATACAATACTTCTGTAGATATCATAAACAAAATAAATATATAAGATGTAACAAATACAATCGTAGATCCAGAATCCATATATATAGAATTATACAGTCCCATCCAATCTAAATTGAAACTACCATCAATTACTTCTTCAATGCCTGCTCCAACTAGCGTCATTCCTAAAGAAATTACAAAGAATGCTATTCCCGAGTAAATATTTAACAATATGTATTTCTTTTTAAACCTAGACATGATAATCCCAATATTAGTCACAAACAGACTAAACAGTACTAAATTAATATTTATGAATATGATAATACAGATATCTACAGATTAACTTCTATACAAATCCAAAACTCTTTATCCATAGTTTAGCATTCATTAACGCTACTAAATACTATACTGTAAACTACAAAGATAATCATTTCAAGCATGTAAATTGTATTTTGCTTAAAGCTGAGTTAACATTATAAACGGCAAACTACTGTGAAAACTTAGTACGCAAAGATATGGGGCTTCCTTTTGAAAAAGATGCTTGCTATATTTGCAAATTTTGTGATAAATCTCAAAGTAGAGTCAATATGCTCTACTTTTTTTTATAGACGATGTAAAACATCAATATATTATTGTTTTTAAAAAAACATATAAGTTTGCAGATAATGCACTAAAAGGCTATAAAACAAATAATCGTATAAAATATATATGGATAGAATTTGTAGACTTTAAACTTTACCCGATTTTAATTCTAGAAGAATATAACAATGAGTTTCATAGAGTATTACAAAAGAAGGTTCAATCCAATATATATATATTATCAAATATCAACTGGCCAAAAGAAATATTGAAAGAAATATCAGTTTGTGAGAAAAAGTAGAAATGTATTCATACTGTTTCTTTTGTTTACATCGTTAGCTCACTAACACATTCTTTCTTGTCGACTATCCATATTTTTTTTACGGTGGTTTATACATTTTCTTGTCTAGCAGTGCAATCATGAATGCTTTTGTTCTTAACCCAAATTTGACATCTTTTCAAATCAAGATGACGTGAATACTCCCATACTTACAATTGGTATTGTTGAAGCCGAGGCTTTTTGGGTAAAACAAACTATCGTTCACTAATTCATTAAGCCATCAAGGCTGTTCCATCGAATATTATTCTAAATGATACAGTTTTCTAGGCATTATTAGATAAATAATTTTCTTCTTTCATCTTAGATTCACAATAACAAAAAAAATCAACTTTAGAAAAAAAGAGGATTAAAATTGAAGTGAATAGTTCCTTTTTTAGAGTCCCCATTTTCTAATGAAAAGTATGACTAACTAGAATAATTATTGCTGTAATATTAATTAAAACTTAACTAATGACAAATAGCATTGTTTTATTTGCTATATTTGATATCTTATAGTGGTCAAGTAACTAATATCTAAAAAAATATAATTGGGAGATTAAAGGAGATTGAGAATATGAAAACCCCTTTTAAAAAACAATCTACCGCTTTAGAATTTATGTCTATAGCATCTAAAGTAGCTTCAGCATTTGCATTAGTGCAAACTAAAAATATCGATGTAGCCATTCATAATTCGTTGAAAATAATGGGTGATTATGTTGATGCAGATCGCTCATACATTTTTAAATATGATTTTGATAAGGGAACTACTTCAAATACACATGAGTATTCTGCAAAAAGTATTACTAAAGAAATAGATAATTTACAAGATATACCTCTTTCTATGGTTACTGATTGGGTTGAAACACATAAAGCAAATAATCCAATGAATATTCCCGATGTTTTTAAACTTTCTAAAGATAATGGAGTAAGACTGATAGTTGAACCCCAAGGCATAAAAAGTCTATTAACTATTCCATTATTTAGAAACAATAAACTCTTTGGATTTGTAGGTTTTGATTCTGTAAAAAAAAGACATCGTTTTACAGACTTTGAGCTAATTGCGTTAAAGGAATACTCAAAACTACTAATCAATGTATTAGAACGTTTAGATCTTAGTGTTAAACTGCAAAATCAAAAAACGAAAGTTGAATTACTTTTAAAAGCAGCATATATCGGTGCTTGGGAGTGGAATCTTAAAACTGATAAAATAATAATAAACGATGTTTGGGCAAACATGCTTGGTTATGAACTAAAAGAACTAGAACCCATTACTATTGATACATGGAAGAATCTTACTCATCCAGATGATTTAATCCTGGCAAGGAAAAATATTAGTGACGCACTTCAAAAGAAATGTTCTTATTATTCAAGTGACATCAGAATGAAACACAAAAACGGTGAGTATATATGGATTAAGGATTCAGGCCAAGTAACAGAATGGGATGGAGATACTCCTCTGAGAATAAATGGTGCACATATTGATATTAGTGAACATAAGAAAAAAGAGAAAGAATTATGTGTTATAACACAGGCAGTCAATTTTTCTCCAAATTCGATTATGATTACTGATTCAATGAGAAATATTATTTATGTCAATCCCATGTTTGAAAAATTAACTGGATATACTAGTAACGAAGTAATTGGAAAGACACCAAACTCAATTAGACTAAATTCAGAAAACGAACACAAATTTGAACAAATTAAAGAAGCTATATATAATAAAGAAGTTTGGACTGGAGAGTTCTACAATCGTAAAAAAAATGGTAGTTACTATTGGGAATCCATTTCTCTTTCTGCGGTATTTGATGAATTCAATAATGTAAGTCATCATATTTCTATCAGCAAAGAAATAACAGCGAGAAAAAATATCGAGATTACATTAGAAAACAAACGTAAAAATCTTGAAGATGACATAAAAATGAAAATAACTGAAATTGAAGATTCCCAACAAGCAGCGATTATTGCTTTAGCTAAAATAACAGAGTCTCGAGATACAAATACTGGAAAACATGTTGAACGTGTACAGTATTTATCTAAAGCACTAGCATCTAGTTTAAGTGAACACGACAGATATAAAGGCATTATCGATACTCAATTTATTAATGATATATTTTATTCCTCTGCATTGCATGATATCGGTAAGGTACACATACCAGACAATATTCTATTAAAACCAGGGAAATTAAATACAGAAGAAATGGAAATCATGAAAACTCATGTCTTAATAGGAGATTCCATATTAGCTGATATGATAAAATACTATCCCAAATCGAATTTAATTTTAATGGGCAGAAAAATCGCAAGATTTCATCACGAAAAATGGGATGGTTCTGGATATTCAGGACATCTTAAAGGAAGAGATATTCCTTTATCAGCACGCATTATGGCACTAGTTGATGTTTATGATGCAGTAAGATCAAAAAGACCTTATAAAGATATATTTTCGCATAAAGAAACTTTTGATATCATTATCAACGGTTCTGGCAAGCATTTTGATCCCGATGTTGTTGATGCTTTCATACGTATTAATGAACAATTTGACGCTATATACACTTCACTTACAAACAATATTGATAGTTTACAATAAGATTTTAAAGAAAAGGAACGATTTATTGGTACATAAATCGTTCCTTTTTTTTAGATATCTCTATAATTTCTGAACCAGTAATCAACTAAAATATGTTTGCCTCAACAATCACTAATAAAACAAGTAACACGATAATTGTTATTTTGAGAATCGAGTTATTTTTAATTTTATACTTAAAGAACATAAGAAAAATAATAATTGCAATTTCTACAAAAAAGACTAAAGTTTTTAATAAATTAAAAATATCCCCTAGAAAATCCAAAAATTGAATTCCAGCTAAAATACCTAACAATTCCCCAATTAAGATTGCTCCTAATAATACGAAGACAATTAATTTTGCTAATTCGTTTTTCGTAAAATATGCAAAATACAATATAATTAATGATGCTACTACAATTCCTAAATGAAATATACTATTCATTTTTTTTCTCCTTTTTCTGTTTTTACTATGAGACAAATAATGCTAAAGTGCTTCTTTATATATATTACAATTGTAATATATATTTAAACAAAAAAAATTATATAAGTCGTTTTAATTAGTATTTGGAAACTTTACAGCTTTAATTAAACTGAGAAGTAATCCGATAATTGCCATGCTTTGTGCTAAAATTAGTCCATATAAATTTACCCAATCGATTTCAATCTCAGTTTCTGTATTAAAAATAGTAACTGTTGTTTTAATATATTCAGGCATCAGAAATAACAAGATAGCACTTGAAGCAAATAATAAGATAGCAATTAGATATCCTTTTTTAATAAAAACCACAGAAAGCACTGCTGCTATTGGTAATAGATAAGCAATAATTCCTAAAAAACTAAAGTTAATATATCCACTTGCCCAAATTCCTAAGTTTACAAATTCTATTCCTAAAACAAGTTCATATCCCGCAAAAGATGTCTCACTATTTGGGAATTCCATTGTAGGTAAAAAGATTGTAAAAGCAGCAAGAATACCTATAATTATGATGCTTATTGTAAATGTGTCTTTTTTGAATTTTTTCATATATATTTTATCCTTTCAGAATTGGATTTAATCGTATAAATCTATTTCAGTAACAATTATTTAATTAATATTTGTTTGATCTAAATGAATTAATGATAAATATTAAAATAACAGCTCCGCCAATCGCAATCAAAGTACTACCTAAGCTAAAATCAGAAAACGACCCAATACCTAAGAGTGATGCAATCCATCCTCCTAATGATGATCCTAATATACCTACAATGATATTTGCTAGGATTCCCATTCTTTTATTGTTATTAGTAATTATACTTGCAATCCATCCTACAAATCCACCAAAAATCAACCATAATAAAAGATTCATTCTATTCACCTCCATTCAAAATTTATTAAAAAACTTATTCATTTCACTTTCAACATTCATTATACTCTATTTTTGTTGTTTCAACACATATCCAGTAGTAACCCTAAGTATTTTAATTAAATTAAACAATTCTTCAATCAAAACAGTTATTTACTTACTAGAACAAATCTCACTTTATTTAAATATATTTTTCTATAATCAAAGTAATTAGAATAATTATAACATTTATATCATACAAAGATGTGTATATATGGTGTTTATGCTATCATTATGTTTCTATATGAATTTATAGACTAAAATACCTATAATCTTTATACAAAGTGGACTGACTGACTTATTTTGACTACAATTTATTTATATGAGTGTAATTGTTTTACAAATTATTGAGTCATAAGATAAAGGTATTTATTCCTTGATAATTGTAATATTCGAGAATAAGCAGTATGATTAAAATATAGAATACCAATAATTATGAAAGGAGATTTATTATGGGATTATTAAGTAATTATACTGTTTTACTTGATAAAAATACCGGGAAGTGGATTGTTCGCCGACATGGTTCAGTTAAAATATCAGATTCGTTCGCTACACAAGCTGAAGCAATTGCAAGAGCAAAAGGTTTAGCTTCAAAAAGTATAGGTTCTGTAAATATTAAGAACAAAGAAGGAATCGTAAGAGAAAAAACGATGAAATCCAATAAAAAATAAGAAATCTTAGTTCATTAACTAAGATTTTTTATATCCATTTTCTTAAAATATATTATTGATCGTATTGAGATAATAAATATTAAATAATATACGATATGTTTTGTCATGTAGTAGCCATCATCAAATAATTCAATATCATTAGAAATATAAGTCATCAAACTTTCTTCAATGTAATAACACCCGAGCAAAAAGGCACCGAAGTGCCTTTGAACTGGAGAATGAAAAAATATTATTATTAGTTTATATTTTTACAACCACAACTAGATATAATTTGAGATTTTGTTCTAATGTGTCGTAGTTGTTCAATATTATATTTCTCCTTACTTAGTAATTCTATTATCTCGTATTAAAATTTATATTTATTTATCAAAAATAAAATCAGACAAGTACTCAATCATATTTTCATTGTACAATAAGCTGAGTTCCCTTATGATTTCGTTGTATCTTAAATCACCTTCAGCTTTATGGTTCAAATAATCATTGCATATAGAAACAATTTGAACATACTTTGGAATCTCATCCCCCATCAAACCATATGGGAATCCTGTACCAATTTTATTTTCGTGATGTAACAAAATTATTTTTTTTACTATCTCAACATCGTCTATTCCACTCATCATCATACATCCATTTATAGTATGATTATCATAGTCTTTAGAAGATATAAAATCTACCTTTAGCCCTATATCCATCAAATAAACACCTAGAATAATTTTTTTAAGATCCTTTTCAGAATACTGAAGAAACTTACAAGCTTTTGTTACGTATGATATTAGAATATTATTTACTTCAAGTGATTCTTCTAGAATTCTGTTAGCTATTATTGATTCTAGATATTGAATATTTTGCATTCTTTCACCTTCCTTTTAATGCTTTACTACAGTTTTTTTTCATTCAGCTCTCATGCCAATAAAAGCTCGAGTAATTGTATCTAATCTTCTATTAGATAATTTTTATAGTTGAATAGTAGGACCTTGTGATTAGGATTTTTTTTGACACAATTTATATTCAAACTCAATCTACTCATAATTGACATATTTATTTTGTTGATTAATCAGCAGCAGCGGTATCATAAGTTTTGTCATCTTTGTCGTCCATATTGTTTGTTAGTATCGTTCCATCGATTGCCGATACCTCTAGCTGATATTCTTCTTCTAAATATTCAAATTCAATTTCGTAATATGCAACCCCATCTTCCATTGCTTGTTCTATTTCTAATTCTTGAATTTCACTTTCGTTAATTGATAATTCAGCTAGCACTAAAACTAGTAC
>CAYVZR010000004.1:31670-41875 GCA_964456195.1 uncultured Candidatus Izemoplasmatales bacterium
ATTCTTGAATTTCACTTTCGTTAATTGATAATTCAGCTAGCACTAAAACTAGTACTTCTTCAGCACTTAATACATCAGTAGGGAAGACTTCGCCTTTGTCATCTTTGTCATCTTTGTCATCATCGGCTTCATCCATATTATTTGTTAGTATCGTTCCATCGATTGCCGATACCTCTAGCTGATATTCTTCTTCTAAATATTCAAATTCAATTTCGTAATATGCAACCCCATCTTCCATTGCTTGTTCTATTTCTAATTCTTGAATTTCACTTTCGTTAATTGATAATTCAGCTAGCACTAAAACTAGTACATCTTCAGCACTTAATACATCAGTAGGTAAAACATCATCTTTATCATCTTTATATTCGAAACCAGCTTCATCCATATTGTTTGTTAATATCGCTCCATCGATTGCCGATACCTCTAGTTTATATTTTTGTCCTAGTAATTCAAACTCGATTTCGTAATAAGCGAACCCATTTTCCATTTCTTGTTCTATTTCTAATTCTTGAATTTCACTTTCGTTAATTGATAATTCAACTAGAACTAAAACTAGTACTTCTTCAGTGCTTAACACATCCGTAGGGAAGACTTCATCTTTATCGTCTTTAATTTTTACAACTACTGTACCTTCTTTTGCATCAATTAAAACTTCATATTTATCATTTGATATGTCAATATCGATTTCATATACCATTATTCCATGATCTTGTTCCAATTCAATTTCATACTTAATAACGTCCAATATATTTAACTCTAACGATGTTAAAGCTAATTGGTATGCTTCTTCAGATGTTATATAATCTAAGATACTTGCTACACCTATTTTTTCAACATTATCCATTTTATAATTTTTTGAATCTAAATATAAATTTAAATCATTTATTGATAAAAGTGCTAATTCTTCAGCAGTAACTCTTGGATCTAATTCTAATATATCTAAAATTAAATCTGCTCTAGCTTCAGAAATATCTAGTAATTCAGAAAGTTCTTCAACATCTGCATCATCACCTGAGTATTCTTTTGTGATTATTGAGCCCTTAATTGAACTAGCAGTTAACGTTTTACTCACTGCCTCGGTTACTTCTACCATCAATAAAGCTTCTTTTTCCGCATCTTCACTATGAACTGATATTAATACTGAATTTGTAAATTCAGTTATATATCCATTTTGTACCATTGAACCTATTAAAGCATTTACTGCGATATTATAATCAACACCTACTAAATCCATATCTCCTACAATAATTACTGCATCCTCATTATTCATTATTACATTTAATACTTTGTCTTTATCGTCTAAATCTAATTCAACACTTGGATTTACATCAATTGCGATTGTTGAAGCAACTACACTTGCAGTTTCTTCACAAGCCGCTAATGCAAAAACAGCTATTAATAATAATACTAAGCCAATAATTTTTTTCATTTTTATTTCCTCCTGTTTTTTTGTCTTATACTATACTAATGCTACAAAGTTGAAATTTATTGCAATTATTTACTTTTTTTTAAAAATAATAATACTAAAATACTTTCACAAAAGCAAAAATATGATAAAATATCATAATTTATTCAACTTAAAACAACTTCCGTGATTCGAAAAAGACCCCTAAAACAACATGTTTCTGGGGTACTTTTTGTTCCCGTAACCGGAGCAAAAAACTCATGTATTTTTCCAAACAAAAACCCGAGATTATCTAAGTAGTAAAAGAAACTACTAAATCTCGGGGTTACGGTCGATAATGGTGGAGAATATAGTCCCCGAACGTTACCCGTATACGTAACCAAATTACAGGTTCTTATTTTTGTTACTTATTTCTTAACATATCTTTGATTTCTACTATTTGGAGTATTTGGTAATGTCATTTCAACTAATCCAAATTCAATTACTGGATCAAGATAATTTTTTTTAAATGAAGCTCGTGATTTCATTTCAAGTAACTCTAATAATTCTTTTGTAGAATATGGTATTCCTACTTCCATTATATTGATAAGTTTTTTAGCTTGTATACTTAGCAAACCTGACTCTTTTTTTGAAGTTTTTATAATACGCTTAACTGTTTCAAGTATAGAATCAAGCATAAACTCTATGAAAGTATTAGAATTACCTTCTTTATTACATGTGGCAATCGCATCATAATATTCTTGTTGTCTTTCTTTAATAATAGATTCTATCGGCAAGTATGCAAACACTTCTTCCTCTGAAGCAAGCAAACAAGTTTGGAATAACCTTCCCATTCTGCCATTTCCATCTGAAAAAGGATGAATGAATTCGAATTCATAATGAAAAACACAAGATTTAATAAGAATATTTCCATCGTAATTATTAATATAATCGTATAAATCGGAAATCAATGAAGGAACTCTTGTTGCTGGTGGAGCAATAAAGATAACTCTATCTCCATCAAATACTCCTTCTTGTCCTAATCGATACTTTCCATAATCATCAACAAGTGACTCCATCATAACTCCATGATACTTAAGTAACTCATTACTATCGAATGGATTTATTGTAAGAATGCTATCATATACTTTAATTGCATTTTGCACTTCTAGGATATCCCTTTTAGGTCCAATAACTAATTTACCATTAATAATATCTCTTACTTGTTTCTCACTAAGTATATTGTTCTCAATCGCTAGTGAAGAATAAATAGAATTTATCTTATTTGTCCTTCTAAGCTGTGGTTTATTGTCTAATCCGTGATTACTAGTTAATTGTCCTATTAACTTCATTATTGATGAAACATAGTTTAACATGTTACTTGTTATTGTATAAGGTGGTTTGTATGCCATATCAACAACTCCTATCTATAACAATATTATATCAAAAAACATACGAGATTTCAATCATCTTGTATGTTATCTTGTATGTTTTCTTGTATTGTGTTGACATCTAAGTTTTATCTCCCTTACTTATTCTGCCAAACTTGTTATATTACGTATTCGTTTGATTATCTCTGATGAACATCCAGCCTATTATAAATGCCAAAAAGTATAGCAAACTTCTTAAGCTTAACTCAATCCAAAATTGATTGTCAGGATCAAACCCATTATTAGTATAAAGATGTATAGTTTCATAGAAAATAAAAACAGACAACCCCATAGGAATTAAGACTAATATAATATTTAGGCATATTTCTCTAATTGCTATTGTTAACCATATTGCTACAATATAAACCAGAAATAAAGATGTATTGATTACTATTCCCAGTATAAAGCTTATTAAAGTTGTTTCACCATATATTCCAATATCATTTCCTTGCGCTACTAAAAAATCAGTAATGTTATTTTGACTCAAATAAGATAAACCTAAAATAACAATATAAAATCCATAATATATTCCAGCAAACCAAAATAATTTCCTTTTGTCCAAATCATTAATATCAATATTCACAGTAACCACCCCTTATTGATTGTTGTAACAGTCTTTATTATAATTTGAATCACTTGTTAGTACGTGGAAATAAAATGATAAAAATAGTGTAAATCGACTTCAGAAAGTGATGGTAAACTTTCGTTTTATCCACTCAAAACAGTTTCCGAGACGCGAAAAAGACCCCTTAAACAACATGTTTCTATCAACTATTTTATACCCGTAACCGGAGCAAAAAACTGATATTTTTTTGTATATAAAAACCCGAGATTATCTAAGTAGTAAAAGAAACTACTAAATCTCGGGGTTACGGGTAGATCTGGTGGAGAATATAGTCCCCGAAGTTTACCCGTATACGGAAACGGATTTGTGTGGTGGAGGGGGGGGCTCCACCATGGGAATACACACCCAAATTTTCGGTTCCCTCTTTTCGCACATATTTTTGCATAAATTACTTTCAACAATATTAAAATTGTCTTTTTTGTTTTTCAAAACATCATATTGTATAAATCCTACTAACATTTCAAAACCCCCTCTTATAATATATAGTGTAGATTTAGTGTATTATCATTACTAATGTTTATCGTGTTTTTCATTAAAAAAATAGCATGCTTTACTTCATTAATACAATGAGATTTGAGTAGTTTTCTTGTCCTTATAGAGTTTTACTCTTTTTCTTACTGTGACTAAAATATATTGTTGTTAAAACAGAAAGAACTACAAAACACATCCAGGCAAAGTAGTCTCCTAACAATGAATAGATTGTACTTTGACCATTGATTGGAACATTAGAATACATAGTACTATCTTCTGTATGAAAATCATCCAATGTTGATAAGACTTCTCCTTTATAATTAAACGATGCAGATAACCCTTTTGAAACAGTTCTAACTTGATTGAATCCATACTCAATAGACCTCATTGAACCGACATAGGTATGATAAGGACTTATTTCATACCAATCATTACCTGGTATTAACATTATATCTATATCCATCTCACTAACTTGGCTAATAAGAGATGGAAAATCTAAATCAAAACATATTACTGAACCTATTCGACCATAAATGGAATCAAAATACTGGATTTTTCCATTTCCATAATCGCCCTCTCCCGTTGTTGGCTTTGATTTATAATACGTAAATAGTATTTCACCTAAAGGAGATATCCAAATTACTTTTTTTTGGAGAAGCGAAAAATCAAATATTTTCTGTATTGGTAACCCTATATATACGTTATTGTTTATAGCGATTTCTTGAGCTTTTTCAATAAATTCAGTTTCTTCACTTTCATTTAATTGAATAGAGTTTTCACTACCAAATATGATTTTTGCACCAGCTTTAGCAGCATTCTCAGAACGAAAAAGAAAATCACTGTTAGCACCATCACCATAATTATCAGCTATGATTGAAGCAACCATTACCGTTTCACTATTACTATTAATTGATAATCTTATCTGACCAAATAAAATAATAAATAGTATTGGAATAATACATACTAAGAATGCTGACTTGAGTCTCTTTCTTTCAAAAGCAGAATCCCAGAGCCAATTTATCATTGATGGTATCCAAGTAATTATAAAAATCAATCCCCAAATCCCTGTAACTGATACTATCTGTAATAACACCAAATTTGATTGTGTATGTGCAAGTGAACCATATGAACCTGAAGGATTTAAATATATAGTCATATATTCAAATATTACATAAGCCGATGGAAAAACAAGAGTTGATATAATACTCTTTATTTTATTAGTAAAAAGCTTATCAATTAAAAATATAAGTGCTATTGGTACACCGAACATAAACATAAGAAAATAGTAAAATAAACCCGACATTGGCAACATGTCTTGCCATATAAAAATATTTGATATCCAAAATGCTAATAACAACATTAAGAAGCCTTTTAAAGGCTTTTGAAATCGCAAAAAGCGTATTAAAAATGCTGGTGCTAAGAACGCAGCTAAAGGCAAAATATACCTTCCATTAAAAAAAAATAGAAAAATAAACCCAATCATGAAGTAAAAATATGAATACTTTTTTTCTATCATTCATCTTTTCCTATTTTCTTTGAACTAAATAGCTGTTTAAGTAAAAATATCAACTTGACAACTGCAACTATTGGATAGGGGAGTCCTCTCCATTTTGATTTTTCTTCTTTCCATGTTTTAGCTTGATTATTACTTTTTGAATCTACAATGTTTTTTTGATCACTGGTTAAATTTTCGGAATATAGCATTTCATCTATTGTTAAATCATAAACTGTAGCCAGAGCTAACAGATTATCTGTGTCCGGTGATGATTCTCCTCTTTCCCATTTAGAAACCGCTTGACGGCTAATACCAATTTTTCCAGCTAGCTCCTCTTGTGATAATCCATGTTTTGTTCTTAATCTCTGTAATCTGTTTGCAATTCGCCCATCCATACTGTGCCTCCTATTTTAAAGTAATTCAATTATAACACAATATCTATTGGTTGCTCTACCAATTCTGGTTAGAAATTACGCAACTATAGGTTGCTATGTTAAGATTTTGTATTGTCATTACTGGTGGGTTTGAGTTTGGACCACCCCTGTCCAATATTAAAAGCAATATAATCGATCCTATAACTTATAATAACCTTCATTATTGTGTTTTCTAAGTAACCTCAATAATTCTTCTTTAATTAAGGCTACACCTAAAACACGTAATACACCAAAAACACCGAGCAAATATATATATTTATTTATATGAAAATTTAAGTGATAAAAATATGTTTTTCTTAGCTCAAACTCCGTTCCGAGTCGCGAAAAAGACCCCTTAAACAACATGCTTCTAGCTTGCATTTTGTATCCGTAACCGGAGCAAAAAACTGACATTTTTTCCCAAACAAAAAACCGAGAATATCGCAGTAGTTAGCGAAAATGTTAATTCTCGGAGTTACGGGTAGAACTGGTGGATAATATAGTCCCCGAACGTTATCAGTATCTTGAAACGAAATTAGATGGTGGTGGAGATTTCCACCATAGCAATACATATCCAAATCTGATTGATTTATAGTATTGATTTAAGTTGTTTATAAAAATTTTCTAAATCTTCAATAATTGTATCGTAAACCACATCTAATATAATATTAGTATAATCATGAACTAAACGATTTCTAAAACCGTATATCTTATTCCAAAATATGGAAGAATATTGTTTCTTTATTCTATCACTAATACGATTCTTTGCTATTCCACCTATTTGCAATAGGTTAAACACAACAGCATCCTGAATAATTGAATTATTATTAAACTCCTTTAGCGTTGATATATGTTGCATATACACATTTATCATTTCTATATGATATATTATTCGCTCTATTGCTTTTCTATCTCTTTCTATCATAAAGGATAACTCCCTTCATAACTTCCTGATATGTATAGGAGTTTTTTTCTATTTGCGATAGATGAATTAGATCAACAGACTTTACAAATAGATTCGTAACGTCCTCTAATAGTCCAAAGAAGTCTAATCCTCTAATTGATCCATCAACAACTAAATCAATGTCGCTACCTTCATCCTGTTCTCCTTTTGAATAAGAACCAAAGAGTATAAGTTTATCAATTTCATACTCGAATGTTAAAGATAATAATAAATCTCTTATTTGATTAATAGTGTAGTAACCTTTTTTATTTGTTATAATCCCGTATTCATTATGAGGTCTGTTTCTTAGATTCTCTATTATCATTTTTTCAACCCATGGACTTGGTTTACGTTTACCGCTTTCCCAGTTTTCAATTGTTCTTAATGGGATATCCGTTATATCACTTAATTCTTTTTGAGTAATATGGTATTCCGCTCTTGTTTCTTTGATTTTAAAATCCATAGTATCACCTCACATTAATATTACCACCCAATGAGTGGTATTACAATTAGAAAATATAAATATCCGATTTTATGAAACAACAATTATCCAATGTGATGCAAACATGATATATAGCATCAATAAAAAAGGATTCTCAAATAAGAGAATCCTATAGTTTTATGTTATTCTACTTCGAACTGATATTCTACACTTAGCCCAATATCTGAATCATTATCTGTATAGAAATCTGTGTAAAATGTTACTTGGTATTCTCCTATCGGAAATAGCATTTTCTCTTCAGTATAAAAATCTCGCCAAAAATCTGCATCTTCAGCATCCTCGCTAAATCCTCCAGATTTTTGTAGAGGAAATTCATATACTTCGCCCTTTTTTAAAGTTGTTGTTTTAAGTAGGGTTAACCGCATAAATGAAATGAACTTAACACCTTCACTTTCCACATCGAAACCTGCATAAGGCTCACCTGAATATATATCAATTGAGTCTTCTGAACCTATATATTGTATAGTTCCCCATATATTAACTTCTTCTATATCACTTAAACTATCCTTTTCACAATAAAGTATAATTATAAAGTTATCATCAAATGATTCAGCTACTTGTCGCCCTTCACGTATTATAGTAGGGTCTATTTTCTCTTTTTGACAAGAGGATAATGATAAAACGAATAATATCATTAAAACTAGTAATGTCTTCCTTTTCATAATCTCATCTCCTCGTATAATACTATATTTAGTATACTATCATTGTATTCAATTCTAAATCTATTTCCATAAAGTACAAAAAATAATAGCTAAATTGCAAAAATAATTAGGTGTCCTCGAACCACTGTATCAATTTCTATGAAAAACACTTCAACTTCCTTCAAAAAGCCATTTATCCAAAAAGTCTAAATGTGCAATTTCCGAGATTCAAACTAAACCTCTGAAACAACAAGGAATGCATATTTTTAATATTATCAAAAAACAACACTTTTTTGCCTCTTTCAAGCATACAAAAACCGAGAATTCATATAAAGTATAATAATACTCATAAATTCTCGGTAACGTGTACAAATGGTGGAGAATATAGTCCCTGAACATTACCCGTATACGGAAGCGGGGTCGTGTGGTGGAGGAGGGCTACACCATAGGAATACGTGTCCAAAACTTAGGCCCCCATTTTTTGCATCGTTTTTACACAGAATTCAATTATCTTGCATATTTTGTGTTATTTTAATCTATTCTTTAACACGTACTTGCTTATGTGAAAAAACAAAAGAAAAAATGATAAATGCAAGTACATTTATCATTCTATATTGAATATTGCCCATATTGAAAAACCAGCAGTATTTCCCTTTAAATCTTTTAACTCAGCAATAAATATCTCTTCATCTTTGCTATATATTAAATAATCAATCCTTTTACCATCGCTATAAATATCATATCTAGAATCAACATTATCTAAAAAATCAGAAGCAAACAAATTAAATATATCTTCATTATCTAAATACACATCAACATTAATATATTCAACATTACTGAATTCTTCGATTACTTCATTATTTGCATCAAATATTAAAAATCTATTTTCTTCCAATTGATAAATAATCATATTTTTGTTCTCGCTTCCAGTATAACCCTCCATTGTTGATGATGATAATGGGTTTAAGTAAACGCATTCTGAATATGTATAAGTACCAATAATGTTTTCAGGTAAATCCCCATTTTTTGAACATCCAGCAAGTAAAATTATTATAGTAATAAAAACTAAAACCAATATTGATTTATCCTTCATTTTGTCCTCCTTTATAAGTCAGTGAATACTCAAATATGAGTAATCTACTGTAATCATTTTGATAAATTAGTAATATAAAATCGTAATCTCCATCAGTAGATGGTAACAGATTAATACTTGATGATGAGATATTCAATAATCTAAAATTATCTCCAATCTCTAAATAACTTTGGATCTCATTTGGAATTATTATTAGTAAATCATTTGATATCTCTTTATTCCATTCATTGCTTACACTTATTTCTTCTTCAAATTCTATTAATGTCTTATCATTTTCAAAGATAATATAACTCATTCTACTTATGGGGATTGTGTTTCCGTAAACTTCCCAATTCTCTAAATCACTTGAAGTAATATCTCCATATTTAGGGAGACCAAAACTTACTTCCTTTTCTATTTCTTTAATGGATTGGGCATTATTATAGTTTCTTACTAATGGCACTGCTAAAACGATTATCAGAATTAACAGAACTGCTGATATTATTGAAATTTTCAATGCTTGAATTGATCTTCTCATATTCCTTTTTTCATTGGTACCCATTAACTGATCAATAGATATATCTAGCACCTCTGCTATTGCAGGAAGTGTAGAAGCATCTGGATATCCTTTTCCTGTTTCCCATTTACTTACTGCTTGTTTAGTCACAAACAATTTTTTCGCTAGTTGTTCTTGGGTTAACCCATTATTAATTCTATGTTTCTTTACGTTCTCAGAAAACTTCAATATCTTTCACCCCCATGCCATATATACATATTATATCATCTTTATTTAATTCACAATACTTCTTGAGCTAATCCATTATTAACTCTATGTTTCTTAAAGTTCCTAGAAAACTTCAATATCATTCGCCCCCCTATCTTATACATATGTTATATCATCTTTATTTAATTCACAATACTTCTTAGGTAAACTTATAGTTGACTTTACTAAAATATCAATCCTCTATCTTTTTTAGGAAATCAAAATACAATTATCGAACTTCTTTTGACTTAAATCAGTTTGCGAGATTCAAACTAAACCCCTGAAACAACAAGAAACGCATATTTTCAATATCACCAAAAAATATGACTTTTTTGCCTCTTTTGTGCATACAAAAACCGAGAATTCATATAAAGTATATAAATACTCCATAAATTCTCGGTTACGGCTTCAAATGGTGGAGAATATAGTCCCCGAACGTTACCCGTATACGGAAGTGGGTTTGTGT
>CAYVZR010000005.1:0-40221 GCA_964456195.1 uncultured Candidatus Izemoplasmatales bacterium
TTGAAGAGTATGAGAGTTATCAACAAAGCTCTTTAGAGTCATATGTTGGTATTGGAGTTACATTCAGATATTCAAATGGTTTAATAGTCGTTGAAGGAGTTTATGAAGATGGACCAGCCGATATTGCGGGTATTAGAGTAAATGATATCATTGCTATGGTTGATGGCGAAAGCATTTTAGATCACCCACTTGGTGAAACAGTTTCAAAGATTAAAGGTGAAGAAGGAACCGAGATAACTATTGGTATTATTAGAACAGGTGCTTTAGAGATAATAGATTTAACAATGACAAGAGCTGTTATTGATAGTGCTACAGTGATTTCTGATTCATTTATGAGAGACGGAGAATTAATAGGATACATAAGAGTAACATCTTTTGCAGATGCAACAGCTTATTTATTTTATAAAGCTGTAAATGATTTAGAAGCTGAAGGAATTACAGGATTAATAGTTGATTTAAGAAATAATGGAGGAGGACATTTAGGAACTGTTCTAAATATGCTTAACGAGTTCTTAATCAATGATGGTAATCCAATGTTTTCAACTGAATATTACAACAATGGAGAATTACTAACAAGAGATTATTTATCTAGTAGAACTGAAGCAAGACCTTTCCCTATTGTGACTCTTGTTAATGAAAATAGTGCATCAGCAAGTGAAGTTTTTGCTAGTGCTATGCAAGAACAAGGTGATTTTACTATTGTAGGAGTTACAACTTACGGAAAAGGTACAATGCAAAATACTTTGCCAGTAGAGGCTACTGTTGGAGATAGATTACATATCACAATTGGTAAATGGTTAACAAGTGATGGTAACTGGGTTCATTATGATGGTGGAACTGATGGGGTTACCCCAGATATCATCGTAGAACAAGCCCTTATCGAAAGAGCATATAAAGTATTCCTAATTAATGATGATGAAGAAATTCTTTTTGATACAGTTGATTTCCGAGTAGCAAACATTCAACTTGTCCTTAATATGATGGGATACTCAGTTAGAACAGATGGTTACTATGGTACATTCACAAGAGATGCTATCCTAGATATCCAAAGTGCTAACGCTCTATCAGAAACAGGAAATATGGATAGCGAAACCTTATTAGTAATAAATGAAGCTCTTGATGTTTATCAAGATGACTTATTAAACGATTCTCAATTAGAAGCAGCAATCACATATTTTCTAAATGATTAATTTAGAAGTAATAACTAAAACAAAAGGTAATCGCTATATACTAATTATCAATAATAACAACGAAGAAGAAAAACATGTAGTATCAGAGAACCTAATAATTAAATATAATTTACTTACTCCAAGAGAACTTTCAAGATATGAATATAAAACAATCACTAATGTTAAGATTGAAGACATTCTATTTGAAAAAGCACTCGTTTTTATTGATTATAAAATGAGAACAATCAGTGAAGTAAAGAAAAGACTTAAAAAAGAAGTAAATGATGAAGAATTAATAAATAAAGTTATTAAGGAATTAAAAGAAAAGAAGTATTTAAATGATAATTTTTATACAGAAACATTTATAAAAGAGAAAATAGATTATGATTTAATTGGACCAAGAAACGTAAAACAAAAATTAATAAGTAAAGGGATACACTTTGACATCATAGATCAACATCTAATACAATATGATGATAATATCCAATATGATAAAATAAATGATATAATCAAAAACCAAATTAAATATAAAATCAAGAAACCATATAAAAAAGCATATTTATCAATCAAACAAAAACTTGTCACAAAAGGATTCTCTCTTAATATAATTGAATCTTCATTGTTATCTAATGCAGAAGATATTAAAGAGATGATTGATGATATCCCATTGCTCAAAAAAGAACTTGATAAACTTACTAAGAGATATGATTTAAACAAGTACGAAGAAAAATCAAAAATCATAAAAGCACTTTTAAGTAAAGGATTCGATTATGAGAAGATAAAATCATACGTGAAAGAAGGAACCTTTTATGAAGGTAATGACTAAAGAAGACCTATATTTTTTCAACCAAGGAAAGCTCTATGACGCTTACCGTATTTTTGGTGCGCATCTAGAAAAAGATTCATTAGGTAAGGTTCTTGGTATACGTTTCACAGTATGGGCACCACACGCCAAAGAAGTAAGCGTACTTGGCGAATTTAATGATTATCAAGCATGGGTTCATAATTTAACAAAAGTTGATGAGACAGGCATTTGGAGTATTTTCGTTGATAGTGCGAATGAATGGAACATGTATAAATATGAAATTAAGACAACTGATGGTAGAACGCTTTATAAGAGCGATCCTTATGCCTTCTTTTCTAGTGAACGACCTGAAACAATGTCGAAAATATATGATTTAGATGGATATGCTTGGAAAGATTCAAAATTTATGAAAAACCGTGATAAAGAATCACCATATGAATCACAAATGTCAACATATGAAGTTCATGTTGGTAGTTGGATGAAAAAACCAGATGGTAGTTTCAATAAGTATAACGAAATGGTAGATTTGTTAATACCTTATCTATTAGATAATGCTTTTACTCATGTTGAGTTAATGCCAATCATAGAACATCCACTAGATCAATCTTGGGGATACCAAGGTACTGGATATTATAGTGCAACATCACGTTTTGGAGTTCCTAAAGATTTAATGTATTTTGTTGACAAATGTCATCAAAATAACATTAAAGTAATACTTGACTGGGTACCTGGACATATATGTAGAGATGATCATGGTTTATATATGTTTGATGGAGAACCATTATTTGAATATGCAGAAGAATGGAAAAGAGAAAATTTAGTTTGGGGTACTGCTAATCTAGATTTAGGAAAAGGAGAAGTCCAAAGCTTCTTAATTTCCAATGCAATTTATTGGATGAAATACTTCCATATAGATGGATTTAGAATTGATGCTGTATCCAACCTTATCTATTTCCTTGGAGATAGTTCAAACGGACAAAACGAGGGAGCAGTAGAATTTTTAAGAAAACTAAGTACAAGAGTATTTAGTGAGTTTAATAATGCGCTATTAATCGCTGAAGATTCAACTGCATTTCCAAAAGTTACTCATCCTATTGAACATGGAGGACTTGGATTTAATTTTAAGTGGAACATGGGTTGGATGAATGACACATTAAAATATTTTGAAAAAGATAGTATATATAGAAAGTATCATCACGATAATATAACTTTTGGGTTATCTTATGCCTTTACTGAAAACTATGTTTTACCATTATCACATGATGAAGTAGTACATGGTAAGCATTCACTAGTTGACAAAATGCCAGGCGATTATTGGCAAAAATTTGCCAATTATAGAGCGTTAATGGGGTTATTTTTTACTCACCCAGGTAAAACATTATTATTTATGGGCGGGGAATTTGCTCAAATGCATGAATGGAAAGATAACGAAGAACTTGATTGGCATCTTTTAAACTACCCAATGCACAGTACAGCTCAAAAGTTTGTTAAAGATATGAATCTAGTTGTTAAATCTGAAAAAGCATTATATGAGCTTGATCATAAACCAGAAGGTTTTGAATGGATTGATTCAGGAAATAGAGATTACTCTATCTTTACATTTATAAGATATTCAAAAAACAAAGAAGAAGCAGTGATAGTTATCTTAAATTTAACTCCAATGGTTCACAATAACTTTAGACTAGGAGTTCCTAAAAAAGGGAAATACTATGAAGTTATAAATAGTGATAAAATGGAGTATGGTGGATCAAACATATATAACGGTGGAGAATTATTAACCGAAGAAATAGAATGTAATAATAGACCTCAGTCATTGAATATAATACTGAGTCCTTTATCAGTCACTATTTTGAAATGTGGTGAGTAAATGAAAAAGAATATTGTCGCAATGGTACTTGTAGGCGGAAGAGGAAAAAGACTCCATGCAATAACAAAAACAACCGCAAAACCTGCGGTTAATTTTGGTGGCAAATATCGTTTAATTGATTTTGTTTTAAGTAATCTATCTAATTCCGGAATAACAACAATAGGACTAGTTACGCAATATGAACCATATGAATTAACAAGTTATGTTGAACATGGTAGTACATGGGATTTAGATGTTAATGACGGTGGTATTTCATTCTTAACTCCATACACTTCAATTGAAGGAGAACAATGGCAAAAAGGAACTGCACACGCTATTAATCAACATTTCAATTTCATAGATCAATATAATCCAGAATATGTTTTAATTTTACCAGGAGATCATGTTTACAAAATGGATTATAATCTAATGATAAAACAACACAAAGAAAATAAATCTGATGTTACTGTCGCGGCTTTTAAAGTGACAGGTAATCCATCTCGTTTTGGAATACTTGAAACAGATGAATCTAATAAAATAACTAATTTTGAAGAAAAACCAGATAATCCTAAATCAGATTTAGGATCAATGGGTATATATGTATTTAATACTAAAGCTTTAAAGAGTTTACTTAATGAAAACAAAGAAGAATTAGTTGATTTTGGACATGATATAATTCCCTTAGCTTTAAGTAATAAATTAAATGTATGTGCTTATGAATTTGATGGATATTTTAAAGATGTTGGAACTATTGAAAGTTTATATGAAGCTAATATGGATTTAATCGATAATCCTCATTTCTTAAAAATTAGGGATTATAATAATTTTCCTTTATTAACAAAATCTCTTAATCTTCCACCACATCATGTTGTGAGTAGTGATCAAATAATTGATTCGTTCATAAGTGATGGTTGTCTTATTTATGGTGAGATAATTCATTCAATCTTAAGTTCTGGAATACTAGTCGATAAAGGAACAGTTATTAAAAATTCATTAATTCATCCTAATGTTAAAATAGGATCAAAATGTATAATTGAAAATGCAATAATTACACAAGATTCAATTGTTTTATCTGGAACTTCATTAGTCTTTGATAAAGTAACAGTTGTTGATAATGAGTATCTATGGAAGTTTGGTGATAATCATGAATAATAATTTATTTGCGGTTGTTGATGCTACTTTTAAAGATAACTTAGAACAACTAACTCTTCATAGAATGCCAGGAGCTCTTCCTTTTGCGGGAAAATATAGACTAATTGACTTTACATTATCTAATATAAGAAATTCAAGTATTACCAATGTAGCGATTTTTCCATATGGAAATTATCGTTCTTTACAAGATCATGTTGGTAGTGGGAAAAAATGGGATTTAGATAGAAGAAGAGATGGGTTATTCATTCTTCCACCTAAGAACTTATATATATCACCTGATGAAATGATTACTTTCCAAAGAATGCATGAACACATTGAGTTTTTTAAACGTTCAACACAAGATTATGCAGTAATTACATCAGCAAATATTGTCTGGAATATTGATTTTCAAGATTGTTTAAGGGAACATATTAAAAAGGACGCAGATATTACTGAAATCATGTATCAAAATATACGACTAAAAACATTTATTATTTCAAAGGAATTACTTATAGACTATATTCTTACATATGATACCCAAGCCTATAAAACAATGATAGAACTTGTAGAAAAATCGCCAAACTTAAAAATTGAAATATATAAGCATAAAAACTACACAAGAACTATAACTGATACATTCAACTATCTTAAATCTAATCTAGATATGCTTAGATTTGACATTGGTAAAAGTATTTTCACTGTTCAGAGACCAATTTTCTCGAAAGAGAAAACTGCTCCTCCAGCGAGATATTTAAAACATGCAACAATTGAAAACTCAATGATTTCAAGTGGTTCTATTATCAACGGAACTGTCATCAATAGCGTAATAGGTAGAGATGTAATAATTGAAAAAGGGTCAATTGTTAAAAATAGTTTTATTATGAGTAATAGTATTATTGAAGAAAGTTCTTCAATAAATTATGCTATTTTAGATAAAAGAACAATAGTAAAAAAGAATACTAACATTGAAGGAGTTTTAACAAGTCCATTTGTTTCGCAAAAAGAACAAATAGTGACTAGTTTTGAAAACCTAAAAGTCCTTTTAGTAGCAAGTGAGTCTTATCCATTTATTAAAACGGGTGGGTTAGCTGATGTAATAGGATCTTTATCTAGAAACCTTGTAAGACAAGGAGTAGAGGTAACTGTTATTCTTCCTTTATATAGTAAGATAAGAGCAACTTTCTTTGAGAGTCTAAAAACAGAATTTAATAAAACTATTTACTACGGAGAAGAAAAATATACAGTTAGAATATTTAGTTATCTATATAAAAAAGTTAAATACTATTTCGTAAATAGTTTTGACTTCTTTGATACTGAAAATGTTTATGGTTATGAAAACGATACTGATCGTTTTGCATTTTTCAACAAAGTTGTTGTCGAATTATTAGATGATTTAGAAGAATTTGATTTAGTACATGTCCATGATTGGCATACATCATTAATCCCTATTCTTATAGATAACTCAAAACATAAAGGGCTTAAAACATTACTTACAATTCATAATATTGATTATCAAGGTGTTGGTAAAAACGAAATAATCAAGAAACTAGGAATTAAGAATTTTATCATTAAAGAAGATATGATAAATTTCCTTGAAATAGGAATTAACACAGCTTCGAAACTATCGACAGTGTCACCAACATATAAAGAAGAACTTAAATATGAGTATTATGGAAAGAATTTAACTTATCCTTTATTAAATAGAGAGAGCGAATTTTATGGGATATTAAATGGTATTTCAAGTGTATTTGATCCAATGAGTGATAAAGTAATTAAAACTAATTATTCTATCGATAATATCGAAGCAAAACTTGAAAATAAGAAATACCTTCAAGAGATAATGGGACTCGAAGTAGATGCATCTAAGTTTGTTATCGGAATGGTAACAAGAATTGTTGAACAAAAAGGATTTGATTTAATACTGAATTCATTTGATACTTTATTAGAAAATAAAAACATCCAATTTGTTTTACTTGGTGCAGGAGATGAAAAATACATTGGAGAACTTCAAAAACTTGAAGAAAGAAATTCATCTCAAATAAAGTTGAATATTGGATATGATGCCACTAATCCTAATTATATTTATGCTGGGGCAGATATTTTCTTAATGCCTTCTAGATTTGAACCATGTGGTCTCGGGCAAATGATTGCATTAAAATATGGTACACTTCCACTAGTTAGAAGAACTGGAGGATTAAACGATACCGTCTTTAAGTATGATCCGATTACTAAAAAAGGAAACGGTTTTGTCTTTAATAATTATGATGCAAACGAGATGCTTAATACAATTCAATATGCAAATGAAATATTTACGACAAACAAGAAAAGTTGGTATAAATTAATATCAAGAGCAATGAAAACAGACAATAGTTTAACTAAATCAACTCTTAAATATAAAGAGTTCTATAACGTAATAGTTAAAAACTAAATATGGTAACGGTTTCAGCCCGTAATATAATGAATAAGGTAAATCATTTGTTATAATGAAATTGACAGGAGTGAAGTAAATGAATGAATATTTTATCAATGAACACACTTTTATCAAAGAGTTTAAAAATAGAATAACAAAGAGATATATACTTAATATAGAAGATGCAAGTATTAGACAAAAATACAATGTTCTTGGAGAAATGGTTAGTGAAGTTATTTCAACTGATTGGCTTAAAACAAATAAATTTTTAAGCGAAAACAGTTTGAAAGAAGTTCATTACTTTTCAATGGAATTTTTAATGGGTCGCTTAATAACTAATAATATAATGAATTTAGGATTAAGAGATGTAGTTGAAAAAGGACTTAGTTTAGAAAATATTGATCTAAATGAAGTCGAAAATTATGAAGCAGATGCAGGATTAGGTAACGGTGGTCTTGGTAGACTTGCAGCATGTTTTCTAGATTCAATAGCGTCAATGGCATTACCTGGTTTTGGAAATGGAATAAGATATAGATACGGGCTATTTGAACAAAAAATAGAAAACGGATATCAAATCGAAAAACCTGATGATTGGTTAAAAGATGGCTATGTTTGGGAAGTAAGAAGAGATGAAGAAAGTTTAGATATTCCTTTTGGTGGATATGTCGTTTTTGAAAACTCTGAAGCAGTATATTATCCAAATGAAATAATTAGTGCTGTTCCATATGATGTTCCTATTGTTGGAAATAAAAATGGTGTTGTTACTAGTTTAAGATTATGGAACGCAGAACCTACAAACACATATCCAAAAGATACTGATGCATTTGAATACGATTCTTCAATTAGAAACATTAGTGGTTTCTTATATCCAGATGACGCAACTAAAGAAGGAAAAATACTTAGACTTAAACAACAATACTTTTTTAGTGCAGCTGGAGTTAGAAGTATCCTAGAAAAACATTATAAAAGATATTCTACATTTACTAATTTACCAGATAAATTAGTCTTTCAAATAAACGATACTCATCCATCTTTAGTAGTTCCAGAATTAATGAGATTACTTGTTGATGACTATAAATTACCATGGGATGAAGCCTGGGATATTACAAACAGATCTTGTGCTTATACAAACCATACGATTTTAGCAGAAGCCTTAGAAAAATGGCATGTTGATATATTCAAACCAGTACTTCCAAGAATTTACCAAATAATTGAAGAAATCAATAGTCGTTTTTGCGCTATGTTAATAGAAAAAAACTACAGTCAAGATAAAATTAACACTCTTGCAATTATAGCTTACGATAGAGTAAGAATGGCACACCTTGCAATAGTAGGATCATTTAGTGTGAACGGTGTAGCTGCTCTTCATACTAATATCTTAAAGAATATTGAAATGAAAGATTTCAATACACTTTATCCTACTAAATTTAATAATAAAACAAATGGAATAACACATCGTAGATGGTTACTCCATTCAAATCCTGAGTTATCTGAAATTATAAACTTAGTATCTGATAATTGGGAAATCAATCCTAATGAGCTAGAGAAATTACTTCCAAAAGCCAAAACTAAAAAATATCAAAAGCTAATAAAAGATATGAAGCTTAAGAAGAAAAAATCTTTAGCACAAAGAATATTTGATGAGCAAAATATTGAACTTGATCCTAATTCAATATTTGATATACAAGTAAAGAGAATGCATGAATATAAACGTCAGTTAATGAATGTCCTTCATATAATGCATGTATATAATAAACTTAAAAACGACGAAGCATACAAAGCTAATTATTACCCTCATAGTTTTATCTTTGGAGCAAAAGCCGCATCAGGGTATTACTATGCTAAACTTATAATTAAGTTAATAAACTCAATAGCTTCTATTGTAAATAATGACTCAGATACAAAGCATTTACTAAAAGTTGTTTTTGTTGAAAATTACAATGTAACTTATGCGGAATTAATCATGCCAGCATGTGATATCTCAGAACAAATTTCAACTGCTTCAAAAGAAGCAAGTGGAACAGGAAATATGAAATTCATGATGAATGGCGGGCTTACGCTTGGTACGATGGACGGGGCTAATGTTGAGATTGCGGAATTAGTTGGTGATGAAAATATCTTTATCTTTGGTTTAACAAGTGATGAAGTTAATAAAAAGACTATTGACAATAATTATAATCCAAGAGCAATATATAGAAACAACGAGGATTTAAAACTAGTAATTGATCAATTAACTAATGGTTTCTTTAAAGACGCAGACGAGTCTGAGTTCTTAGAGATACGAGAAAAACTACTATCCCAAGATAAATACTTTGTTTTAGAAGATTTTAATGGCTATTTGCTTGCCCATGAAAGAGCTAATAATTATTATAAGGATCAAGCAAAATGGAATGAGTCTTGTATTATCAATATCGCAAAAAGTGGATACTTTTCAAGCGATAGAACTATTGCACAATACGCAAAGGAAATCTGGAATATTAAACCAATGAAATAACAAAAAAGTGCCTAGGCACTTTTTTTTGTTATTGGTTGACTAAATTTTAAAACTAAACTATAATACAATTGAATTAATCTTCAGGGCAGGGTGAAATTCCCGACCGGCGGTAAAGTCCGCGAGCGTTTTATTACGCATGAATAGGTTTAACTCCTATACCGATAGTATAGTCTAGATGAAAGAAGACATTTTTATATCCTTTTTGAATTGCTGCCTAACGATGATTAAATTCGTTAGTTTTTTTATTTCATAAGGAGGAATAATAATGAAAAACAATCGAATTTTACAAATAACCGTCGTAGCAAATTTAACTGCATTATCATTTTTACTTTACTATATTAAATTCCCATTACCATTTATTTTTCCAAGTTTTCTAGATATTCAGTTATCAAATTTACCAGCAATAATAGGAGGGTTTGCACTCGGTCCTGTTGCTGGAGGATCAATTGTTGTTTTCAGAACATTGTTAAAATTACTAGGGACAACTACTGCAGGAGTTGGCGAGTTGATTGATATGATTGTTGGACTATCTACGGTACTTACATCATCTATAATTTATATGAAAATGAAAACAAAAAAAGGTGCAATAATAGCTATGCTATTTGGAATGTTAGTTTGGATTTTTGTAGCTGTAATGACAAACTGGTTATTTGTTCTTGATTTCTACATTGAATTTTATTTTAATGGAGCAATTGAACCTTTACTTGGTATGTTGTCTGTTATTCCAGGAGTGACTGCGGAAAACTATATGAGTAAGTATATTTTCTTTGCTATAATACCATTCAATATTTTATTATCGGGATTAGTTTATTTTGTAACATTCTTGGTCTACAAGAGAATATCACATCTAATTGATTCATTTAGTAAAAAAATTGATAAATAATTATTTTAGTCTATAAGTTAAAGCACTTCTCTTGAGGTGCTTTTTTTGTTATACTATAAAAGAGGTGACGATATGTATAATAAAGCGTTAGATGCAAAGAAATATATTGAATCAAAATATAAAGGTAACCCAAAAACAGCCATAATTCTTGGGAGTGGACTTACAAGTATTATGGATGAATTATCAGATAAGATTGAGATGTTATATGAAGATATACCTAATTTCCAAGTAAGCACAGTAAAAGGGCATGTCTCAAAGCTAGTTTATGGGAAATTAGAAGGAAAAGAAGTTTTATTAATGAGTGGAAGATTTCATTATTATGAAGGGTATTCAATGAAACAAATTACTTTTCCGATTTACGTGTTTAAGTTATTAGGAATTGAGAATTTAATTCTAACTAATTCATGTGGAGGAATTAATGAAGATAAAGTGAAACCAGGAAGTATTATGGTTGTAAATGATTTTATTAATTTAATGCCAACAAATCCTTTAATTGGAGAAAATGATGAAAGATTTGGAATAAGATTTCCAGATATGACAGAACCATATTCACTTGAATTAAGAAAAATCGCAAATGCAGCAGCAAATAGACTTGGTATTGAGTATGTTGAGGGAGTATATGCATCGTTTATTGGACCGTACTATGAAACAAAAGCAGAAGTAAGAATGATAAAATCAATTGGGAGCGATGCTGTTGGAATGTCTACTGTTCCTGAATCTATTGTTAGTAATTATCTAGGAATAAAAACTTTAGCATTCGCAACGATAACTAATATGGCAACAGGAATACAAAAAATGAAACATTCACATGATAATGTTGTAAAGGTAGCTAATTTGGCTAGTAAAAAACTAGCTTCATGGATAAAAGAAGTTGTTAAAGAATTATGAGACAAAAAATCTTGATTGCTGGGAAAGTATACTTAATACTCATCGGAGCTTTCATAGTTTTAATGTCAATTGATGTATTTGAAATGGACGGGACTACTTTAGAATTAATTGGAGGATTCTTAATTAGCATTTCTCCTGGAGTGGTCTTAATTATATTGGTTTGGTTATTTTGGAAAAAAGAATTGTATTTAGGAATTATAACTTTAGTAATAAACACAGCTTTTCTAGTTATATTCAAATTTCTTGTTGATATACCAGAAAATTTACCGATGATTTTTATAATGACAGTCCCACTATATGTTTTTGGTGTTCTATTCATACTTGAAGACAAGAAAAAGATTGCTAAATAGGTAATCTTTTTCTTTTTTCTTGACATAATGACACCCTGTCAGTTATAATTGGTGACAGGGTGTCATTAGAATGGTATTTCTCCCCCTTTTTATTAGGGTAAGAGAATATTATATGACTGAGACTACTAAAATTATATATGGAGGAAATACATGAAAAAGTATACAAATTTTATAATAAAACAAAAAAAATTATTGATTGGATTATTTCTTTTACTAAATGTAGTTGCTATTATAGGGATTACTAGAATAGAATTGAACACAGATTTTTCTATCTTCTCACCAGATGAATCTATTTACGAAGATAGAATGAACGAAGTAGAAGAAGTTTTTGGTGAATTAAACCAAATTATAGTATTAGTAGAACATAATGATTTTACTGATGATGATGTTGCTGAATTAAGAAGTATTCAAGAAGCACTTGAAGTAATGGAAAATGTTACTTATGTACAAGGAGTTGCACCAGCAACTTTCCAAATGAACGGAATGACTGTTCCGATTGAGGGACTTTCTGCTGCCCAAATAGAAATGTTTTATAGTAATTTTGGAGAATTTGCGCCATTAAACCTTCAAGAAGATGTTTATTATTCAACATTTACAGTTTTTATTTCTGAGGATTTTAATCAGGATGATATTGCTACAATAGAAGGAGTATTAGATGACGCAACATATGCATCATATATTTCTGGAGATATTTATAATCAACTAAAAGTAGGAGATTATATTGTTGATATTTTAAGACTATTACCACCGTTATCTCTTTTAGTTATTTTGTTAGTATTTTTATTGCAAATGGGATCAATTAAACCAACCTTACTTAGTGTATTACCTGCTGGTATTGCTTCGTTATGGACGTTTGGTATTATTGGATGGCTTGGAAATGAAGTATCAATATTAACTGCCATTGTTCCTATTTTCATAATTGTTATCGGAAGTGCATATGGTCTTCATTTTGTATCTCATTTTTTAGATAATAAAAAAGAAGATAAAGACAATATTGACTCTGTTAGTGGAACTTTAAAACTTGTAGGAGTTCCAATGACAGTAACGACACTTACTTCCATGGTGGGATTCTTATCACTATTATCAATGAATACAAGTAGTATCAATGATCTTGCGATATTCTCAGCAGTTGGTATTTTACTTGCTGGAGTAGCTACTTGGTATGTATTACCATTAGTTATGGTTGGTAAAGGTAAATATAAGGTTAAAACAAAAGAGAATTCAAAATTTGATATTTCAATATATTTAAGAAAATTATGGGGTATTCCATCAGCTGTACTAGTTTTAGTTATTATTGTTGTTTCATTATTCACATATGGTAAAATCAATAATGAATTTAATATGTTGATGATCTATAAAGATTCAACAATTGTTACTACGAATGCTGAAAAAATAAATGAAGTAAACGGAGGAGCTATTCCAATCTTTGTTTCAGTTGAATTAAATGAATCTCCATTAACACTTGACGCTATGAATGACATTAATGAGTATACTGCTAATCTAATGGAATTAGATGAAGTAAACAAAGTTGTAAATCCGTACGCTTTATTAAATATCGCTTACCAAGCTATGGGAACTGGAGATATTCCAAACGATCCAACGCTAGGAATGATTTATACTAATATAGCACAAGATGAGAATAGTGTAATCCACAGTTTAATTAGTGTTACAGATACTACAGTAAGACTATTAGTATTCCCAAGAGATTTAGACAATGACACATTAGTTGCTATTGAAGAAGATGTAGATACATATAATGGAGATGTAAGTGTAACTGGAGTACAGTATTTAATGAAAGATTTAAATGTTAACATCAGTGATCAACAAGTTATTAGTATTGCAATAGCACTATCTGCAGTATTCATAATGTTGATATTTACATTAAAAAGCATTAAAGTAGCATTTTATAGTATACTACCAATCATAATAACAGTTATAGCGTTGTATGGATTCTTAGGTATTAGCGGAATTCCACTAAACATAACAACCTTAATTATTTTTAGTATTACTATAGGTGTAGGAGTAGATTATGCAGTGCATTTCAGTAGTATTTATAAGCATTACTTGCATGAAGGATTTAGTAACAAAGAAGCAATTGATAATGCATACAAGTATACATCAAAACCTATTATTACTAATGCTTTAGGTATTTCATTAGGACTCAGTATCTTAATGATTTCACCACTAACAATACATTTTAATATATCAGCACTTATGTGGGTATCAATGATTGTGAGTGTAGTAATTACTCTTACTTTATTACCATTATTATTTTCAATTAAATTAAAGAAAAAGAATTAGTAAGTTTTTTGAGAACTGTATAAAGTGTTATGCAGTTCTCGAAATTCAAAAATATTAAAGGAGGTATTTTATGCCTAAACCAACATTTTTTAATATATCTGATGATAAGCAAAAAAGAATAATTGATATTGCAATTGAAGAATTTACAAGCAATTCTTTTGAAGAAGTACATGTTAAATCAATTGCTAAAAAAGCAAATATTTCAAGAGGTTCATTTTACACATATTTTGAAGATTTAGATGAACTATTTAACTACATCATTATTCAGGTAAGAGAAGATAGACTAAAATATGCTAAAGGACTATTTAAAAAATCAAAAGGAGATTACTTCCACTTTATAAAAAAACTCTTTTCACATGATTTTGATGCCTTTAGAAGCACTAAAAAGTATTCTCTTTTTAGAAATTATATTCAGTACGTTCAGACAGTTAAAAGAGGATCATTAAAAGAAGTGTTCTTTAATCAATTATTTGTATCTTTTAAAAAAGAAAAAGACATGGAATTTGAAAATCTCTTTAATCTTGAGCAATATAGAATAAGTAGTGAAAAAGAATTATTAGATTTGCTTGAAATGACTTTCTTAATAATGATAGACACATATTTTAAATCAGAAACAGAAAACTTAAATAAAGAAGAAATTATATCGTTATTTGAGAAAAGAATTAGTATTATCGAACATGGAGTAAAAAAATAGACAGGAGATGTAATACATGATTGTAGTACCGTTTGTAATTGTATTTGCTTTACTAGCAATTTACCAAGGAAAATTTATTAGGAAGCATAATGTAAAAATCTATATTGTTATCTCAATAATAAGTATAGTTGCTTTCTTTTTAGCAGACAAAGTAAAATTAATGGAACCATTTGTTCAAGGGTATTTAGGGCTTAGTCTTTTATACATCGTAATGTTTACAGGAGCACTTAAGAAAAAATCTAAACTAATTATTAAGTTATCTTCAGTAAGAAGAGAATATTCAATAATTGGATTTATATTTTTAACTCCTCATGCAACAAAGTATTTTATTGAATTCCTAAGTGATATAACAGAAATTGAACAATGGATAGGAATTGTTGCTTACGCAATAATGTTACCTTTATTTGTTACTTCATTTATGGTGTTTAGAAAGAAATTTAGTTTTGAAGGATGGAAAAAATTACAAAAATGGGCATACTTAGCATACATCTTAATATTTATTCATCTTATACTAGTTGCTGAAATGCCTAACTTATTAGTATATATTGTTTTATTTGTACCTTACATAATTCTTAAACTTATTAAAGAATATAAACTATATAAAATAAAAAAAGAATTGGCGAATGCTTAATGCATTCCCAATTCTTTTTAACTATCTAATAAAGATTCACGCTTTAATAACTTTACACTGTATATCTCAATAAGTAACAATTCAATTGGTGCGGTTAGTATTATGGACAAGACACTTAAACTTAAGATTATATCACTCCTGGAATAACAGACAGCATACCAAGTAGAGGTTCAATTGCTCCATTAAAATAAAATGTTGCATAATTTAGACAATAAGGTATAATTATTTCTAGGGAATGATGTTCTCCCTTAGTATCTTTACTAAAACCGCTATTATAGCTGATGACTTCTACGTTCTTTTTTGACGTAGCCATCAGCTTTTACTAATTTAGGAGGAAATTTTATGTTGCTAAGTTTGGGATTAATATTCACAATTGGATTAGTATTAGGAGAAATCTTTGGAAAAGTGAAATTACCAAGATTTTTAGGGATGATTGTAACAGGGATTTTACTTGGCCCTTTTGTCTTTAATCTTATTAGTAACGAGATATTAAATGTGTCTACTGAGTTACGAACAATTGCATTGGTCGTTATATTACTAAGAGCTGGATTAAGTCTAGATGTTAGTGATTTGAAACAGATTGGGAGACCTGCAATATTAATGTCTTTTATACCAGCAACTTTGGAGATAATTGCAGTTGTTATATTTGCACCAATGTTATTTGGAATAAGTTATTTAGAGGCTGCAATTTTAGGTAGCGTGTTGTCTGCTGTTAGTCCAGCAGTTGTTGTTCCTAAAATGATTAAATTAATTAGTGAAAAATACGGATATAAAAAACGCATTCCCCATTTAGTAATGGCGGGGGCTAGTGTTGATGATATTTATGTTATTGTTTTATTTACTTCATTCTTAGCAATGTATAAAACGGGTAATACTAGTTTGGGATCAATTCTTTTGGTTCCTGTGGCTATCGTTACAGGTATTATAGTTGGGATAATTATCGGATATTTATTAAGTGTCTTTTTTGCAAAATTTAAAGTGAGAGATACTATTAAAGTATTAATTATTTTAGCTGCGTCTTTCTTTGTGTTGTCATTTGAAGAATGGATTAATGTTTATATTCCTATGAGTGCTTTATTAAGTGTCATGGTTATTGGGATTACCTTCTTAAATCAAAGTGAAGAAAGAGCGTTACGATTGCGAGACAAATTTGATAAAGTCTGGGTATTTGCAGAACTTGTACTATTTGTTTTAGTTGGAGCAGCCGTTGACATTAGTGTGGCATTAAATGCGGGGTTACTTGCATTAGCATTACTTGCTATAGAATTAATCTTTAGATTTACTGGTGTTCAGCTATGCTTAATCAAAACGAATTTAAACAAAAAAGAAAGAATGTTCACAGGAATTAGTTATTTGCCAAAAGCAACAGTTCAAGCGGCTATTGGGGCGATACCACTTGCTGCTGGAGTTGAATCTGGTGAACTAATTTTAGCACTTGCAGTCCTTGTGATTATCATTACCGCACCACTTGGTGCTATTGGAATAGATCTTACCTATAAGAAGTTCTTACAGCTGGATGAATAGAGGAAAGAAAATAATCGAAATTTAATAAAATAATCAAACAAAAATAATAATTCATTATATTTGTAAAAATTCTAAAATTGTACTAAAATTAAGTAGTAAAAAAACAAAGGAGGAATGTTTTTTATGACTTATGAAAATGATTTTTATGTTACAGGAGCCAAAGTAGGGAAACCAGCTCCGAAATTTGAAATGGATGCAGTTATGCCTGATGGTGAATATTTAGACCGTTTTGGCAAAGTAAACTTAGATGATTTATTAAAACAAGGTAAATGGGTAGTATTATATTTTTACCCATTAGATTTTACATTTGTTTGTCCAACTGAAATAAAAAGATTTAATGCACTTACTTCTAAATTTGAAGAGAAAAATGCTGTATTAATAGCTTGTTCTACAGATTCAGTATTTAGTCATCTTGCATGGCAAGAAAGAAAAGACTTAGAAAGACTAAAACACATTCATGCATCTGATAATAATCACGTTGTAAGTGAAGCTTACGGAATATTAGATGATGAAAAAGGTATTGCATGGAGAGGAACATTCTTTATTGCACCTGATGGTATGTTGAAAGCTGCTCACGTTAATCATGGTGAGGGTGGACGAAACGTTGATGAAGTATTAAGAACATTAGAAGTTTTCCAAAACGAAGTAGAAGGTAAAATGGTACCTTGTGGTTGGAGCCCTGGAGAAGAGTTCTTATAAAATAACATAAAAAGATTTGAGTTATCTCAAATCTTTTTTTATGTTATACTAAATTAGTAGGTTAAGGAGTGATGGATATGTTGAAGAAAATGTTATTAGTTTTAAGAATAGTACTTGCTGTTGGGTTAAACATAGTTTTATTTTTAGTGATTTACCAAAATGTAAATTCTGATTACATCTTATCAGACACACTGTTTTATCTAGGGATAATTAATCTTGTGTATGGCCTTGGATCATTATTCTTTGTCTCAAAATCAAGTAATTCATATATAAACCGTACGAAGGCAGGGCCCGTAAATTTAGCTCTTGCTGATCAACATATTAAAAAGTATCATGCAGGTGAAAATGAAAGAGATAATAGATTATCATTATTATCTAAGTATTTGAGGATTGCTCATATTATTTTTGGTGTTTTATTGTGCATTTCGTCAGTAATCGTTAATATAATTTAATTTTTCCTGGTTGGTTATTATTTCTTATTTTACTGTTAAATAACGCTTAATATAACTAGAAAAGAGACATTTGTCTCTTTTTTTTCGTGCAGTTTTGGATTGGGAATCTATATTTAGACAGTTTGATTCCGTCCTGAGCTACCATTTACATATATCTAAACCCTTATATTTTTTTGATTAGGATGTATAATCAGTATTTATATAGATTCTATAAAAAGATATTATATTCCTTTTTATGACCAAAAGAAAAGCCTTTATCAAGGATAAAGACCTATTTAATCTTTCTAAGAAATCTTCTTTTAACTGTTATTGCTTTTTCTGGGCAAAACTCATGACAGCAGAAGCAACTAATGCAATTATCGAAATTAATGATAGCTTTTCTATCAACTATCTCGATAGTTTTAGCAGGACATACTTCAGCACAAACCCCGCAACCAATACAATTTTTTTTGATTATTTTAGGATATCTTTTAAAGTATTTCCAAATGCTAAATTTACCAACATTTTTTATTTCATTAGTTTTGGCTTTAACGAAATTCATTTTCTTAAAGTCATCAATATTACCAATTGTTTCAATATCACTAAAATCTTTTTTTACAATTCCTCTTTCAATAGACTTAACTATTGTTGGAACTTTCATTGGATCAACATTTACTATCTTAGTAGCAACAACATCTAAATGATGAGGGCTATCAGATGTTAGAATAACATTCATGCTAACTGGATCTCCACTTCCAGGACCTTCACCCTCCATTGCGACGATACCATCCATAAATGAAAGTGTTGGATTTGCGCAATTACAAACATCTAGAAGCATATCTGCAAAGTCAAGCATATCTGGATATTGTAAGTGAAGATTAGCTTTTGATAAACCAGGTACAACACCAAACATATTTTTAACAGCACCTGTAAATGTCATAAACGAATGTGTTTTCATTTTAGAAACACTTATTATATGATCTGCATCTTTGACGAAACTACAAAGTTTCATTTTTTTGTATAACTTAGAATCATTATTGAAAATATCATAACTACTATAATCTCTATTTAAAGCAATATCTTGGTTTTTGGCTATTTGTGTCATTCCAGTAGACTTATATACTCTTTTTATATAAGCATCTAAAAATGGTCCGCCAGGACTATCTGCAATTATAACTTCGTTTTCATTTTCTTTGAATATTTCGATAAGCGCTTCAACGAATGCAGGATGAGTAGTAGCTGCTAGTTCAGGTTTCTTTGAAGTAAGTAAATTTACTTTTAAGATTACTTTCTGCTTTGGTTTAACGTATTTTTCTAAACCGCCAAGCTCACTGAGCGAGGCAAGGATACCTTTTTTTATCTTAGATACATCATATTCTGTGCACTTTTTTAAAATAACTTTCATATATACCTCCAAATTTAAATTATATCATTTTCACTATACAAATTGAATTTATTATTTAATAAAGATATGTAAAAACTGCACCCTCTCTTTTTCATAGTTTTCTATGTCAAAGTTTATGGGTGCAGTTCAAATTTAGCATTCTCTTTTTGATTAATTATTTTAATACATTTTTATCTTGGACTACTAAATAAATTATTAGTCCTAAAATATTTGTTACTAGGATTAATACTATCCAAAACAATTTGTTGTTGCTATTAATTTTTGGATTATTAATAATATTTACGATTACAATAACGACAATTATTAAAAACCCTATACCTAGTAAACCTGATAAACCAAATAAAATACCCATGAATACCCCTCCTATATCATATAAAAATATTATATCATACTACATGGTAATATCTATAATAATTTAAAGATGATTTTTATGAAATATATTGGAATTTTAGATTAATAAATTTATTTACATAATCAATTTAGCTTATTTGAAACAAATAACTATATTATCTATAAAAAAGACTATTATGCGTTGTAAAAATAGTCTTTTTATATTATAATAAGTATTGGTTTTTTAGCTAAAGGAGTGGTTGGTTAATGTATGAACTAGAATATCAAAAATGGTTAAACTTTAAGGGCTTGGATAGTGAGTTTCTTAACGAACTTAAAACCATGGATGAATCTGAAAAAGAAGATGCATTTTATAAGAATTTAGAGTTTGGAACTGGTGGTATGCGTGGAGTTATTGGCGCTGGTACCAACAGAATTAATACTTACACTATAAGGAAAGCAAATTATGGGTTTGGAAAATTCTTATCACAGTATTTTATGGGTGAATTATCAAGAGGTGTAGTAATAGCTCATGATAATAGAAATAAGAGTGTTGAATTTGCCAAAGAAAGTGCTTCTGTTTTAGCAAGTTTTGGTATTAAGGCATATCTCTTTGAAAGTTTAAGACCAACTCCAGAGTTATCCTTTGCAGTTCGTCATTTACATGCAATAGGCGGTATAGTAGTTACAGCATCTCATAATCCTCCTAAGTATAATGGTTATAAATTATATGATGAAGATGGGTGTCAACTAGTCCCTAGATTTGCTGATGAAGTTATTAAATATGTTAACGAAGTAGAAGACATGTTTAAAATAGATTTTATAGAATATAATGAAGCTATTAAAAAAGGCTTAATTGAAATTATAGGTAAAGAAATAGATGATGAATATTTAAAACAAGTTGATACAGTTCAATTAAGAGATGATTTAGATAAAGAGATTAAAATAGTCTTTACACCTCTTCATGGAACAAGTGCAGATATAGGTGTTAGAGCTCTTAGAAATAATGGATATAAGGTAATCCCTGTTAAAGAACAGATGATACCTGATCCTTTCTTTAGCACGGTAACATCTCCTAATCCTGAAAATAAAGAAGCATTTGAATATGCTATAAAATATGGAAAAGAACATAATGCAGATATCCTAATTGCAACAGATCCTGATGCTGATAGACTTGGTGTTGCTTGTTTGCATAATGGTGAATATATCTTATTAACTGGTAATCAAACAGGAGCAATATTTGTTGATTACATTCTAAGAACAAGAAAAGAACAAGGAATACTTCCTAAAAAAGGAATGGTTTATAATACAATAGTAACAAGCGAACTTGGTTCAGTAATTGCTAAAAGCTTCGGAATGGAAGTGAAAAGCACATTAACTGGCTTTAAGTTTATTGGTGAACAAGCAAAACTAATTGAAGATTCAGATTATGAATTTATGTTCGGATATGAAGAAAGTTATGGATACGTAATTAAAGACTTTGTTAGAGATAAAGATAGCATTCAAGCTTTGCTTTTAATTAGCGAAATCGCTAATATTGGTAAATTGAGTGGCCGTACACTCTATGATTACTTGCTATTCTTATATAAAGAATATGGGTATTACTATGAAGATTTAGCAAACATTGCTCTAGAAGGAGTAGATGGAGAAAACAAGATAAAAGAAATTATGGATTATTTTAGGAATAATTCTCCTAAAACAATCATTGGAAGTAAAGTTGTTAAGGTAGAAGATTTTCAAAAAAGCATAAAATATGAAAATAATACTGAAGAAGCAATTGATTTAGGTAAATCAAATGTGCTTAAATTTACTATAAGTGACGGATCTTGGTTTGTACTAAGGCCGAGTGGGACAGAACCTAAACTTAAAATTTACATTGCAGTGAAAAGTGAATCACTGGAAGAAGCAAAACAAAAAAACAAAAAAATCAAGAATGAAGTACTAGCTATCATTGAGAAGATTTTATGATTCTTTATACGACTAAGAGGACGTGATTACATGATTAAGAGATCGAGACAAGTAAGAGACTATAAAGCACTAGATAAAACATTACCTACATTACAATTCACAACACCAATAGAAGTTTTCGTACATCTTCAAAACAATCGTTGTAAAACATATGATTTGTTTGTAAAAGAAGGAGACAATGTAAAACTTGGTGAAGTAATTGCAATGCGTCATGGTGGTTTCTTTGAACAACCTGTTCATTCTACGGTTAGTGGAGTAGTGGGTAAAGTAAGTAGGAAATTTCACCGTACAGGTAGAAAAGTTGATGTAGTTCAAATTACAAATGATTTTCATGATACATTTCATGAAAGCATAGTAGATAGACCGGATGCATTAATTGAAAAAATGACTCAAGAAGAAATGGTTGAGATTGTTAAAGATAAAGGTTTAGTAGGTCTTGGGGGAAGTGGATTCCCAACATATATTAAACTTGGAACTAAAGAGAAAATTGATACAGTCGTTATCAACGCAGTTGAGTGTGAACCTTATTTAAGTAGTGATTACCGTATGATTTTACAACATCCAGGAGAAATCCTTGATGGATTAAAATATGTGATGCAAGCACTTGGTGCTAAAAAAGGGTTAATCGCAATTAAATCAAAGAAAACACCACTTTTTGAAATTTTAAATCAATTAATAAAAACAAGATATAGTGATATGAATGTTGAAGTAGCAAAACTTGGAAACCATTATCCTCAAGGTTGGGAAATCGAGATGTTTAAATGGGCACTTGGAATTGAAATTCCTCATGGTGAGCTACCAATGAAATATGGAGTTATCGGCTTTAACGTATCTACAGCTTATGGTATTTATAATGCTATAAAACATAATTTACCAGTTTATGAACGTCATTTCACAGTAAATGGGGACGCAGTTAAATTCCCACAAAATATTAGAGTAAGAGTTGGAACATCAGTTAAGAAGTTAATTGAAATTAGTGATGGATACGATGAAACTCAAAAAGAAGTAGTAGTAGTTATGGGTGGACCTATGATGGGTACTAGTATTGTCAGTGATGATGTTATAGTATCAAAAACAACAACTTCTGTCTTAGTATTTAAAAATACCGAGTATAAAGAAGAACCATGTGTAAGATGTGGTAGTTGTGTATATAGTTGTCCTGTTCACTTAGAACCAGTTCAAATAATGAATGCAGTAAAAAGAAATGACAAAGAAGCAATGAAAGGTCTTGAAGCTTATAAATGTATTGAATGTGGATTATGTACATATGTATGTACTAGTAAAATCCATGTTACTGATTACGTTCGTAAAGCTAAGATCAAGTTAGGGTGATATTATGGAAAATACATTACCGAAAATAATAAGGAAAACATCACCTTATTTAAGAAGACCAAAAGCAAGTGTAACACGCATGATGCGTGATGTTACAATAGCACTATTACCTGTTACTATCTTTGCGATATATAAGTTTGGAATGGCAGCAGTAGTAATAATTATCTTAAGTATCGCAGCGATGGCTGCTACTGAATATATTTATTACCAAATAGTAGATAAAATCGATGGCGATAAATTTAAATTTAAAAATAAGAGTTTTACTTTATACAATTATAGTGTAATAACAAGTGGATTAATTTTTGCATTAACATTACCTGATAACACTCCTTGGTTTGTTGTTATTATAGGAGCATCATTTGGTGTATTCTTTGGTAAATTAATCTTTGGAGGATTGGGACAAAATATCTTTAATCCTGCAGCACTTGGTAGAGTATTTATCGTAGTAAGTTTTGGAACAATGATGACTTATGACGTTGATACAGTTGCAGGTGCAACTGCACTACAAGTCTTAAATGACAATGTATTTGGAAGTGGAGTTCTAGAAAACTTTAAACTTATGAACCTATTTACTGGAATGGGAATTCCAGGAAGTATCGGTGAAATGAGTGCAATATTGATTATACTTGGTGGAGTGTATTTAGCTTTCAGAACTAGTTTTGAAGTTAGAATACCGCTTGTATATGTAGGAACAGTAGCATTACTCGCAGCTTCAGTTGCGATATATCAAGGCTTAGGTATTTGGTATCCAGTATTCCATGTTCTTAGTGGTGGATTGTTATTTGGTGCTGTGTTTATGGCAACTGATCCAATAACTTCTCCAATCACAAAAGGTGGAAGGATATACTTTGCATTTGCACTTGGAGTATTAACATTCTTTATTAGATTATTTGGTGCTTACCCTGAGGGTGTAGTATTTAGTATTCTAATCATGAATATGTTTGTTGCGACGTTTGATTATTATAAATGGACCAATCAACAAATAACAAGAAAACAAAAGATAATTTTCTTTATTGTGATTTTAGTCACAATTGCGATTACGTTAGTAGGTGTTAGTTATGTGGGATAAACTTAAAATAGCATTAGTGCTCGTAGTTATTGGTGCACTAAGTGGAATTATTATTTATGGTGTAAATTATTGGACTGAAGAGGAAATTGACAAGAATAGAATTGCAACAGAACAAGGGCTTTATAGAGATCTATTTAACATTGATGAAACAGAAATAACAGAATCAAGTATTCCAGTTTTGTTAGATGCAAATGGTCTTGATGAAGAATTAATTATGTATGATGGTGAAGGTACAGTATTAGGGTATATTTACAAAGCAACTCTTAAAAATAATTATGGAGAAGTAACTGTACTTGTAGGTATTACTACTGATGGTGTATTATCAAATGCAGTAATTTCACGTACAACAAATACAATAAACTTTGTTCAAAGAATTAAATCTAAATATATTGGTAATTTTTCCAATCAAGATGTTACAGATATTCAAATTGATTCTAAAACTGGAGCAACATATACCTATACTGCTGTAGTAGATGTGGTTACAAGTGCATCAGAATACTACTTAGAAAGCAGAGGTGAATAAAGATGACTAAAAAAGCTAACTTTTTAAAAGGATTTTTAAAAGAAAATCCAATCTTTGTTTTCCTACTAGGAATGTGTCCTGCACTTGCAGTAACATCAACATTTGAAACAAGTTTAGGAATGGGATTACTTGTTGTCTTTGTATTAACAATGAGTAATATTGTTATAGCTTCTGTAAAGCAATGGATACCAAATGATGTTAGGACACCTGCTTATATCGTTATCATCGCAACTTTCGTTACAGTTGTTAAGATGTTAACCGAAGCCTATGCAGTTGATTTGTTTAATGCTCTTGGAGTATTTCTTCCTCTAATCGTTGTTAACTGTTTAATCCTAGGTAGAGCAGAAGCATTTGCTTCTAAAAATAATGTAGTAGATAGTGCCATTGACGGCCTTGGAATGGGATTGGGATTCACATTCGCATTGGTTGTAATTGGTATATTTAGAGAGTTTTTAGCAACTGGTGGAATCATGTTTGGTGTCTATTTGCCAGTAACTGAGAATCCAATTACATTATTTAGTTTAGATATGATAATAAATCTATTTGATAGCGGATTCCATATCACTGAATATGGACTTAAAGTCTTTAGTCTACCTCCTGGAGCGTTTATTGCTCTTGGAATAATACTTGCAATACTACAATTTAAAAAATCACAAAAAGATAAGAAAGCAGCAGTCGCAAAAATGGAAATGATTGCTGAAAAGAAAAAGATAGCACTTGAAAAGAAAAAACTAGCAGCACAAAGTTTAGCAAAGGCGGGTGTTAAATAATGAGTTTTACTTTATTCGCAACAGCGATAATATCAGCAATGTTAATAAATAATGTAATCCTAATGCAATTCCTCGGAGTTTGCCCTTTCCTTGGTGTTAGTAAAAAAAGTAGTTCAGCAATCGGAATGAGTGCTGCAGTATTATTTGTTATGGTAATAGCATCAGCTATTACATATACACTTTATGATTTAGTATTATATCAATATGGTATACCTTATATTTCTACAATTGCTTTCATTTTAGTAATTGCAAGTTTAGTGCAGTTTGTAGAAATGTTTATTAAAAAAACAAGTAAATCGTTATATAAAAGTTTAGGGATTTATTTACCATTGATTACTACTAACTGCGCTATTTTAGGAGTTAGTGAAGGAAATATCACAAATATTTGGACAAGTACTCTTCCTTATTGGGACGGATTATTACTCGCCGTTACAACTGCAGTAGGAACAGGACTTGGATTCGGATTAATTATGTTTGCATTTTCTTCGATAAGAGAAAGATTAGATGCAAGTAATGTACCATCAGCTTGGAAAGGTGTTCCTATAAGTTTAGTTGTAGCTGGAATTATGAGCTTAGCATTCTTAGGACTTGCAGGTATAATTTAATGTTAGTTCCCATATTAGTAATTGCTAGTTTAGTTTCTCTATACATAGGATCATATTTATTAAATAAAAAAGTTGAAGTACCAGAAGAATTTAAATTATTAATAGATGATATACAATGTACATCATGTCACATTTCTACATGTAGCAATAAGAAATAGGAGGAGAAAACAATGATAGCACCCCTACTTACATTATCAATAATGGGACTAGTTCTAGGACTAGGTCTTGCTTATGCTGCGGATAAACTTAAAGTTGAAATTGATGAACGAGTTGAAGCAGTTACAAATTTTCTTCCGGGAGCAAACTGTGGAGCTTGTGGATATCCTGGATGTGCAGGGTTCGCAGAAGGTATAGTAAACGGAGAAGTTGAAAAATTATCTGCTTGTAAACCTGGTAAAGATTCAAATTATGATGCAATAATTGAATATTTAAAAGATCATCCTAATCCGGATGGTAGCTTTGTGAAAACTAATAAATAGATAGGTGAAAACCTATCTTTTTTTTGGCTTGAGACAATAGTAGTATTTGACAATATTACAATGATGTAAACGCTTTTAGTGATTACTATTAATGCCATATTAGTTGAAAACATAAATTATAAGTGATATAATTATTTCGGACTTTTTAGAAAAAATATATATATATAGAAAGGTGAAATCTATGAAAAGAATTTATATGTTTGGTGAGGGTACTAAAGAACAAAAGAATTTACTTGGTGGTAAAGGTGCTAACTTATCAGAAATGAAAACAATGGGGTTTCCTGTTCCTCCAGGATTCGTTGTTACTACAGAAATGTGTACAGATTATTACAAAAATGGAGGAAAAAACTCAGACGAATTACTTGCAGACTTAAGAAAATATACTAAGAGATTAGAAGAAGAAACTGGAAAAGAATTTGGTAGCGATACTAATCCTTTACTTGTTTCAGTACGTTCAGGTGCTAGAGTATCAATGCCTGGTATGATGGATACAGTTCTTAACCTAGGATTAACAAAAAAATCTGTTCTTGCAATGGTTGAAAAAACTGGAAATCCTAAATTTGTTTACGACATTTACAGAAGATTTATTCAAATGTTTGCTGAAGTAGTACAAGGAGTAGAATATGATTTATTCGGAAGTGTTATTGATAACATGAAAGAAAAAAGAGGATATTCTTCAGACCTTGAAATGAAAGCAGCAGATTGGAAAGAAGTAGCTGAAGCATTTTTAGTTACTGTTAAAAAAGAAACTGGAGCACCATTCCCAGAAGATCCATTTACACAACTTGAAATGGCAGTTAATGCAGTATTTGAATCATGGGATACTCCACGTGCTAGAATTTACCGTGATCATAATAAAATTGATCATTCTTGGGGAACTGCAGTTAGTGTTCAAGAAATGGTATTTGGTAATACAGGTGATAACTCAGGTACAGGAGTATTATTTACAAGAAATCCTAAATCTGGTGTTAAAGAAATATTCGGAGAATTCTTATTTAATGCACAAGGTGAAGACATTGTTGCCGGAATTAGAACTCCATTAAAACTTGAAGAACTAGCAACTAAAATTCCTGTTCTTTATAAAGAATTAACAACTATCTTAGATGGTTTAGAAGAACATTACAGAGACATGCAAGATATCGAATTTACAATTGAAGATGGTAAATTATTCATTCTTCAAACTAGAAATGGTAAAAGAACTGGAGCTGCAGGAATTAAAATTGCAGTAGATATGGTTGCTGAAGGATTACTAACAAAAGAACAAGCAGTAGCTTCTATTGATGTGAATGCAGTAGATCAATTACTTCACCCAGTATTTAACGAACAAAAATTAGCAGAAGCAACAATCATAACTACAGGATTAGCTGCAAGCCCTGGTGCTGCAACTGGTAATATCGTATTTAGTTCTGAAAGAGCTTCTGAGTTAAAAGAAGAAAGTAATCAAAAATTATTATTATTTAGAAAAGAAACTTCACCTGAAGATATCGAAGGTATGATTTTATGTGAAGGTTTCGTTACTCAACTTGGTGGAATGACTTCACATGCTGCAGTAGTAGCGCGTGGTATGGGTAAATGTTGTGTATCAGGGTGTGGAGAACTTCAAATTAATGAAGAAGAAGCATACATGATTATCAATGGTGTTAAATATCCAGAACTTACTCCATTTAGTATTGATGGAACTACAGGAAATGTTTATGCTGGAACTATTGAAACAAAAGCTCCAAAATTTAGCGAAGATTTCCAAACAATTTTATCATGGGCTAAAGAAATTAAATATTTAGGTGTTAAAGCTAACGCAGATAATGAAAGAGACAGTCTTCAAGCATTGAAATTTGGTGCTGAAGGTATTGGTCTTTGCAGAACTGAACATATGTTCTTCGATGATACAAGAATCACAGACGTTCGTCGTATGATTATTGCTGAATCATTAGAAGAAAGAGAATTAGCTTTAGAAAAATTACTTCCTCACCAATTAAAAGATTTCACTGAAATCTTTAATGCAATGGAAGGTAAAACAGTTTGTATTCGTCTATTAGATCCACCACTACATGAATTCTTACCACAATCAGACGAAGTTGAAGAAGTTGCTAAAAAATTAGAAATTTCTCCAGATAGATTACACAGAGCTTTAGAAACTTTACATGAATTCAATCCTATGCTTGGTCATAGAGGTTGTAGATTAGGAGTTTCATATCCAGAAATCAGTGTAATGCAAACAAAAGCTATTATCATGGCGGCAATTAAGGTTGCTAAATCTGGTAAAGTAGTTAAACCAGAAATTATGGTACCTCTTGTATCAACTATTAAAGAATTATCTTACTTAAAAGAATTTATTATTAAAACTGCAGATAGCTTAATCGCTGAAGCAGGAATTAAATTAGATTACAAAGTAGGAACAATGGTTGAAACTCCTCGTGCTGCATTAATTTCTAACGAAATTGGAGAAATTGCAGATTTCATTAGTTTCGGAACAAACGACTTAACACAAATGACATTCGGATTTAGCCGTGATGACGCTGGTAAATTCTTAAAAGATTATAATGCTAAGAACATCTTAGATTCTGATCCATTTGCTGCTGTTGATCAAAAAGGTGTTGGTAGACTAGTTCAAATGTCTACTAATAGTGCACAAGCTGCAAACAAAGATATCGTAATTGGAGTATGTGGAGAACATGGTGGAGAACCAACAAGTATTGAATTCTTCCATAACGCAGGACTCAACTATGTATCTTGTTCACCATTTAGAATTCCAGTAGCTATTATCGCTGCTGCACAATCACAATTAAAAAACAAAAGATAATATAATAAATTAAAGCACTGAATTTTCAGTGCTTTTTTGTTATAATTATATTGGTGATGAAAATGATAAAGAACGATTGGGAAGATATTCTTAAAAATGAATTTAGAAAAGACTATTATAAGCAGCTTGAATTATTCATTAATAGTGAATATATTGAAAAGACAATATTCCCTATAAAAGAAGAAATATTCAATGCTTTTAAACTGTGTTCTTTTAACAACACAAAAGTTATTATTTTAGGACAAGATCCATATCATAATTTTAATCAATCACATGGTCTTGCTTTTAGTGTTCTTAAAGGGAATAAAGTTCCTCCATCACTTAAAAATATTTATAAAGAATTATATAGTGATCTTGGAATTAGTGAACCAAATCATGGTGAGTTAACTTCCTGGGCAGAAGGAGGAGTGTTGTTACTTAATACGATATTGACAGTCGAAAAACATTTGCCACTTAGCCATAAAGGCAAAGGTTGGGAGACTTTTACAGATAATATTATAAAAGTATTAAATGATGATGAAAGACCAAAAGTATTTGTTTTGTGGGGTAATAACGCAATATCTAAAAAGATACTTATAGATAACCCAAATCACTTAGTAATAACATCAAGTCATCCTTCACCTTTTTCAGCAAGAATATCGTTTTTTGGAAGTAGAGTCTTCTCTAGAATTAATTCCTTTCTAAGAAAGACTAATCAATCAGAAATTAATTTCATAATCAAATAGGTAAATTTGTTGAATAAAAATATAAAAAGAGTTATTATAAATATAAATCAGAGTAACTATTTCGCGTTAAGTGTTATACCATGGGAAGTTGGGTATAAACGAACACATTTTGTGGCGGTGAAATAGTGCGTCCGCTGTAATCTGTACCTTTTTGGTGCTTTCTTGTGGGCCTCTTATTAATTTAAGGAGGTTTTTTATATGCAAAAGAAGAAGAGTTTATTCACAACTCAATCTTTAACTAGAGTAGCAATACTTATTTCAATGAGTTTCTTGTTAAAATCGTTTTTTGTTTTAACACTTCCTACTTATCGCTTTTCATTTTATGATATTCCTTTAATAGTAGCTGGGATAATGTATGGTCCGATAATTGGAGCATTAAGCGGGTTAATAGTAGATTGGTTTAATATTCTAATACCAAATTTAGCGACAGGGTTTAATCTTTTTACTATTTCTTCAATGATGTGGGGAATTATTCCAGGACTATTGTTATTTGGAAGAAAAGACTTATCACTAGTTAGAATAATTAATGCAGTTTTAATTACAAGTATCGTTGTATTTAGTATAAATTCATATCAACTCTATTTATTTATGGGAAGTGGAATGTTAGCTGACTTACCATTTAGAGTTATTACTTTAGTTATTAAGTTGCCTATCCAAGTAGCATTGATAGATATCTTGTTTAAAAGAGTAATAGTTTGGAATATTAAATTTTCAAAATCAAGATAATCATATTGGTTATCTTTTTTTTATGAAAAAAGTCAAAAAAAAGCGATAATTAATATCGCTTTTAAAATTCAACTATTTTAATTTCACCTTCACCAAGATGTAAGTCTAAGATGTTGAACTCATAGAACTGAGTAAACTTTCTTGGATCTTCATGAGTTGAGAATACTAATTTTCCGTTTATTGAAGTGTTCCCGGATAGTCTTCTTAACTCATCAATATTAGGTCTAAGTAACTGTTGATTGTATGTATCTGCATTTGCTAATATCATTAAACATGAATCTTTATCTTTTTTAGTCTTTTTAAAATATGCTAGTCCAATAAAAGTCTTTGAGTGGTCAGCATTATAAATTGGAACAAATGATTTTGGATTTGTTATTTCCTTTAACCATTTTTTTCGAATTGGTTTAATAAAGTCTAGGATATCAGGGAGTTCCCATCTTCTTGGATTTGTATAATGGAATTGATACTTATCAAATAAAGCAAGTTTTCCATTGTATTGATCAAGTCTATCTAAACTATATTGTTCATTCTTTCTACTATCAAGTCCAGTATTCATTGGTTGTCTTTCATATACTTCTTGTCCACTATTGATAAAAGGAACTGAGTTAGGAATAAACATATTTAGGACAGTAAGCATTTTTGATAATTTTTCATATCCATCTCTTGCGGCCAGTCTAGGGGTATCGTGAGTTTCCCCACATGCAAACATTGGAAGAGGAAGGTTATTTATGCCATAAACGAACTCATGAAGGTTTCCTTCGAATACTCGTGGTTCCATTACAAACCCGTTTCCAATAATCATATTGTATCCAGCTTTTTTAGCATAATCTGCATTTGCAGGTTGCAATTCTTCTGCAATAAACGAGAAATCAGCATCGCGTTCTTTTGCTTTTGCCATAATCATAGCTAGTAATTTACTAGGTAATGCATGCCCCATATCAATACGTGCTCCATCAATTCCAAATCTTCTTTGGTAACTAGGAACTATGTCTGCGAGTTTTTCCCACAATTCTATATTAGGAATTTCTCCATGGTACATATTTGACTTAATAGTATCAAATAAAATATACGGAGGACGGTCAGCTGTATCTAAGAAACCTATCGTTTCTTTTGGAATGTCTTTATACATTCTAAAGAAAGTAACGTCGGTCCATGGAGGCTGAGGATCATTAATGTGGTCACTAAACGCAGGTGCAACTCTAAGATCGAAATGTTTTTCGATTTCTTTGTCTAAATCAGCACTATTTTTAATTTTATTCCATAGTTTTTCATTTTGAGTTTTTGGATCATATTGGAACATATTTATATGACGATAAGTATCACTTTCATTGTAGACTTTTTCCATTACTTCAACAGAAGGAACGCTGGCATTGCCAATGTTTTTAATTATAGGAACTTTATAGTTATGATATTCACTAGCTTTAATCCAATAGAACCAATCTGGATAATCTTTGATTAAATCATTGCTAACTGAATTAGTTCTAGGAATGATATCTATCATTACTCTCATATCTAATATATGACAAGCCTCTACAAAAGCTTTAAATTCTTCATCGATTGTCATATCATTATTAGTCAAAGGATCTTTTAAATTAGGATCTAGTTCATTAAAGTTAGAAACGCCATAAGGACTTCCTAAATCCCCTTTTTTATCTTTTAAACTAAATTTAGATATCGGTAACATATATACAACATTTACACCCATCTTTTTAAGTAGTGGTAATAGAGATAACATTTTAACGAATGATCCTGTTTCACTCATATTATAGATGTTCTTATCTTCAAGTTTCCCAGAGCGATCACTGTCCCATGCAGAACTTGTTCTAATCATCGTTGAATAAACAACGCTTTGTTTAATCCAATCTCCACCTAAATAAGATTTTGGATGTTTTAAGTTTAATGATTTAGAAAGTGAATCTTGATAATCAAGATTCTCTTTTTTATTTGGTAATATGTAATCCTTAATTACTGAACTATAAAATTCATAGGGATTAACAATAAGTTCGTGCGATGGAGCTTTGATGAATTTAGACTTGTCATAATCAAAACAATTCCATAAATCTGGAATTGTGTAGTTATATACTGATGTACCTTTGTTGTTCTCTAATGTTGTTAGTAATTTCTCTAGCATTAAGTGCTTCATATTATCAACTCTCTTCAAATTATATTATATATTATATAGATAAGAAATCAACCCCTATACTCAAACATGAAAACGCTACCGCAAGGGTGTATTATACTATGAAATGTTGTTCAAAAGTAGTATAATAATCGTGACAAGAGGTGATTTGATGAAAAAACCAGTAATATTATTAATAATGGATGGGTTTGGAATTAGTGATCAAGTTGAGGGAAATGCCGTAAAAATGGCAGACACTCCTAATTTGGATTTATTGAGGAAAGAATACCCGAATAATTACTTAAACGCTCACGGATTGAATGTGGGGCTTCCTGAAGGACAAATGGGAAACAGTGAAGTAGGACATTTGAATTTAGGTGCAGGAAGAATAGTCTTTCAATCATTAACTAAAATAAACAATGCTATAAAAGATGCTTCATTCTTTAAAAACACTGCCTATTTAAATGCGATTAAAAATGCTCTAGAAAATGATTCGAAATTACATATTTTCGGATTATTAAGTGATGGTGGAGTTCATTCTCATATTAAACATATAAAAGCATTAATTGATATGGGAAAAGAGTACGGAGTTAAAGAAACATTTTTTCATGCATTCTTAGATGGAAGAGACGTACCACCAAAATCTGCAGTATCTTATGTTGAAGATTTAGAAAATCATATGGCAGTTATCAATTATGGTAAAATTGCTAGTGTTCATGGAAGATATTATGCAATGGATAGAGATAAAAACTGGAATAGAGTTCAACCTTCTTATGACATAATATGTAATGCAAAAGGAACACATGCTGACACAGCTAGTGAAGGAATACTTGCTTCTTATGAAAATGGAATAGTAGATGAATTTGTTTTTCCATTTAATGTTGTAAAAGAAGGTATAGTAACAAATAAAGATAGTATCATATTTGCTAATTTCAGACCTGACAGAGCAATTGAAATAGGTACTGCAATGTCAAATCCTACAAAATCAGGGTTAGATTATAGTAAAGGACCAACAGATATTACTTTTGTTTCAACAATGTCTTATAATCCTAGTGTACTTGGTGAAATTGCCTTTCCACTAGTTGAACTTAAAAATATGTTTGGTGATGTAGTAAGTGCTGCAGGACTTAATCAATTAAGAATAGCTGAAACTGAAAAATATGCTCATGTAACATTCTTCTTTGATGGTGGAATGGATAAAGAAATTAAAAATAGCGATAGAGCATTAATTAATTCCCCAAAAGTTGCAACTTATGATTTAATGCCAGAAATGAGTGCTTATAAAGTAACTGATAGAGTTTTAGATGAAATAGAATCGAATAAACATGATGTTATAATCCTAAATTTCGCTAACTGCGATATGGTAGGACATACAGGGGTTATTCCTGCGGCAGTTAAAGCTGTTGAAGTAGTTGACGAATGTGTTGGAAAAGTAGTTGACGCTATTCTAGATAAGAATGGTGTAGCTATTATTACCGCAGATCATGGAAATGCTGAAAAAATGGTTGATGAAGATGGTAATATCTTTACAGCACATACAATTAATAAAGTTCCATTAATAATCACAGATAAAGATATTACTATTAGAGATAATGGTGTATTATCTGATATTGCACCAACATTATTGCAATATTTAGGTGTAGAACAGCCAGTTGAAATGACTGCGAAAAGTTTAATTATTAAAAAAGAGAATTAATCCTCTTTTTGTATCTTTGAAAGTGTTTTCAGTTAAAGAAAATCATTTGTAAAGTAAACTAAATTAAACTATAATAACTATGTATGAGAATATTTATAATTTATATATAAAAGGAGATGTTTTATTATGCCATACATTATTGATGTATACGCAAGAGAAGTATTAGATTCACGTGGTAACCCAACTGTTGAAGTTGAGGTATATACTGATTCTGGATCATTTGGTAGAGCAATAGTACCTAGTGGTGCATCTACTGGTGAACATGAAGCTGTAGAATTACGAGATGGAGTTAAATCTAGATATTTAGGTAAAGGTGTAGAAACTGCAGTTAACAATGTTAACGATATTATTGCACCTGAAGTTTTAGGAATGGATGTAACTCAACAAGTATCAATCGATCAAATTATGATCGAACTAGACGGAACTAAAAATAAAGCTAAACTAGGAGCTAACGCTATATTAGGTGTTAGTATGGCAGTAGCAAGAGCTGCAGCTGACTTTGTAGGATTACCTTTATATTTATACTTAGGCGGATTTAACGCTAAAGAAATACCTACACCAATGATGAATATCATTAATGGTGGATCTCATGGAGACAATAACGTTGATTTCCAAGAGTTTATGATTATGCCTGTTGGAGCTCCTACATTTAAAGAAGCTTTAAGAATGGGTGCAGAAGTATTCCATAGTTTAAAATCAGTTTTAAAAGGTAAAGGATATAACACTTCAGTTGGTGATGAAGGTGGATTTGCTCCGGACCTTAAAAGTAATGAAGAAGCATTAGAAGTTATTATGGCTGCTATTAAAGGTGCTGGATATGTACCTGGTAAAGACGTAATGCTTGCAATGGATGTTGCTAGTAGTGAATTCTACGATAAAGCAAAAGGTAAATATGTTCTTGCTGGAGAAGGCGGAAAAGAACTTACTTCTGAAGACTTAGTTGATTTCTATGAAAAACTAGTTGCAAAATATCCAATTATCTCAATTGAAGATGGACATGATGAAAATGATTGGGCTGGATGGAAATTAATGAATGATAGACTTGGTAAGAAAATTCAAATAGTTGGAGACGATTTATTCGTAACTAACACTGAAAGATTATCAAGAGGAATCAAAGAAGGTAGTGCAAACTCTATTTTAATTAAATTAAACCAAATTGGTACTTTAACTGAAACATTCCAAGCAATTGAAATGGCTAAAAAAGCTGGATACACTTGTGTTATCTCTCACCGTTCAGGTGAAACTGAAGATACAATCATTGCTGATGTTGCAGTTGCAACTAACGCAGGACAAATCAAAACTGGTTCATTATCAAGAACTGATCGTATTTCTAAATACAATCAATTATTAAGAATTGAAGATGAACTTGGAGAAACTGCAGTATATAACGGAATCAAATCATTTTATAACTTAGGTAAATAATTATTTTTAAAGGACTATTAAATTAGTCCTTTTTTTTATATAATTAAATATGAGGTGAAAAATATGAGTGTAAGAAGAATGTCTAGAGTAAGAAATATTATTTTTGTGATCTTTTTCTCATATCTTATCCTTCAAATAATTAATTATGTTTTCCCATCAGCTTTTTACTTATCACTCGCAATCAATTTTTCAAATAGATATATGCTTTTTGCTTTAGCCTATCTATTAATCTCTTTAAATCTTGAAAAACATGAAAAAGAATCTCATAGATTTTTTTTATTAGTTATCTCAATTTTTATTTTAACTTTGGCACCAATAGGGTTCCTCGTATATGATATAAAAGAATTTGACCTAAACGATCCTTTAAGCAGTCTTCTATATATTAATGTATTATTACATTTACTTAGTTTGTATACCATAATATATTCGATTAGAATGATTAGAAATATTAATTCATTAGATGCAACCGAGAAGAAATTTTATTACTTCCCGCATAGTATTTATTTAGTGTTAATGACATTTTTTGTCTTAAATGACTTTGAGATAACATCCATTCCACCTTTATACTTAGATGCGGTAGGGTTATTGGGAGCAATAATGTTATTAAAAAGTATTAGCCGTTTTCAACATGTTGTGATTGAATAAGAAGACTCCTTAAGAAAAATATTTTTTAATACATAACAACTTACGAAAGAAGGTACTTACATGAAGTCTTTATTTAAGAATAACAATTTTAAATTACTATTTGCTGGTAATTTAGTTTCAGAGATTGGGAATAGTTTACTTGGAATAGCAATGTCATTCTATATTCTTGATTTAACCGGTTCATCATTATCAATGGGAATGTTCTTGTTTGTCATAACTGGTACAAGAATTCTAGCAAGTTCACTTGCAGGAGTACTAGTTGATAGATGGAACAAAATTAGAGTTATATACATGACAGATTATGTTAGAGGAATCTTATACATTTTACTAGGAGTTTTCATTGCAAGTAATCCTAGTCAAGATAACATTATTCTCTCTTTATATATTATAGGAATATTATCAAGCTTAAATGCTGCATTATTTAGTCCAGCGATTACAAGTGCTTTACCTGAAATCGTTGGTGAAGATATGTTGCAAGCAGCAAATGGGGCACAAAGTATTGTAGCTAGTGCCAGAAATATCATTGGTGTTGTAGCAGGAGCAGCAATTTATTTCTTTGTTGGGATTGAATGGGTTATTGCTCTTAACGCAATATCGTTCTTGCTATCAGGATTTAGTGAAATGTTTATAAAAGCTAAATTCAAGAAAGAAAAAACAGCAGAAGAAATAAGACTTCAAAAAGAAAAATCAAAAATAGAAGATTTTAAAGATTCAATTAAATATATGAAAAAAAGGACTGGATTGTTAAATCTAGTAGGGTACACTTTAGTAATAAACTTTGCACTCAGTCCGCTTTTGGCAATAGGAATGCCATATCTATTCAACAATGATCTAGCCAGAGTTAACGCCGAAATGGAGTATGCTTATACGAATGTTGCATTTAGTATTGCAATGCTCGGTGCTGGATTATACGTTGGAAGCATGAAAATTAAGAGTATAAATAAAATTCTTAAAAAAGGTTTGTTATCTTTAACAGGAGCATTCGCATTTGTCGCATTCGCAATGTTTCTAGCATCAAACGGTTATGTTACATTCACTACATTTTATATCATGTTCATAGTCGGAATAGTTGTAATAGGAATTTCAATGATGTTTGTAAATGTACCATTACAAACAGGCATGATAAAAATTATTGATGCTGACTTTAGAGGTAGAGTATTTTCTACAATTGGAGCTATATCAGAAGGAGCAGTACCACTATCGTTCTTAGCTGGGGGATTAATTATTGAGTATGGAAATGTATCATTATTAGGATTGTTTTGTGTATTAGTATTGTTATATCCAACATTTGGATTTATCACAAATAAAAAAGCTAAGACTTTGTTTGATAGTATCGATCAAAACAATGAAAACATTGAAAGACTTCAAGAAGCAATTTAAAAAAGGAGTTGTAAAACTCGCAATCCTAAAACTACTAAGCGAAATAGAACAATATGGATATGCAATTATGTAAATATTGTAGTAACAGTTGGATTTTCTCTTTTATTATTATAAAAAGTGCATTTGCACTTTTTATAAATAAAACTACTAATTTTATGATAGTTGAGATATAATAAAATAGCTTTATAAGGAGTGATTTTATGTTAGCCCTTTTTGCTCAATATTTCTTGCTTGCATTTATAGTGATATATGCAACAAGCAAATTAGGATATTTTGTTGATGAACTTGATAAAAAAAGTAATATTAGTGGTGCAATCATAGGTGGAGTATTACTTGCTACTATTACATCAATGCCAGAATTTATCACAAGTATTACATCAACAGTAGTACTACATGAACCAGGGCTTGCTTTTGGGAATGTACTCGGAAGTAATTTATTTAATATATTAATACTTGGTGTAGCTGATTTAATCTTTATTAAACATTTATTCTTTAATAAAGTTAAGTCTGGTAGAAGAACAAATGGTCTAATTATTATTATGTATGTTATTTTTGCATTACCACTCTTACTAAGTAGATTTGGATGGATAGATTATGATTCAAGTGGTTTAATAATAGCAGGATCATTTAGTGTCATATCATTAGCAATTATTGTTATTTACGTATTAAGTATTAGAAGTATGAATAGAGAAGAATCAACAAATGATGATGGAGTGAGTGATTTATCTTATAAAAAAATTGCTATTATGTTTGTGCTTTGGAGCTTAGTTGTATTTGGATCAAGTTATTTTGTGACAATCATTGTAGATAAGATTGGTACAGGATTAAACTTAGAATCTAGTTTTGCAGGAGCAATATTCCTAGGAGTTGCAACTAGCTTACCTGAACTTACTGCAGTTATAACACTTTTTAAATTAAAAAATTATGAAGCAGCACTTGGAAATATAATTGGATCAAACGTATTCAATTTAACAATTATCAGTGTTGTTGATATCATAAATTACAAGGAGAGTATCTTTAATGTTTTAGTTGAAGACCAGGGCTTAAGAGAAAATATCTCTTTACTCTTGATTTTAGGTCTGTTAAACTCTATAATATTAATGGTAGCTTTACTGAGAAAAAAATCATTAAACATTTATACATACATTATTCCAAGTGTTTTAATACTTGTTAGTTACTTTGTATATATAGGTTTAAGTTTATAGGAGGAATTAATTATGAGATTTGTCGATGTAATTTTATTAGTAGTAGCATTATTCTTAATCACATTAGTTGTGCTACAGAGTTCAAAAGATAATATTAATAACGCATTTAGTGGTGAAAAAAGCGAATTATTCAACAATCAAAAGGCACGTGGGTTTGAGTTGATAATGAGTCGTGTTACCGCTGGTACAAGTATAGTTTTCATACTTTTAAGCGTTTATGCAATGATATCTTAAGAACACATAATGTGTTCTTTTTTTTCTAAAAAAAATAAGTAAAGGAGGTTATATTTATGAGAGAAAAAATCTTAAAAATACTTGAAGAAGTAGAAACAAAAAAACTTGCAATTGAAGAGATAAAAGAATTACTTGGAATTAAATCAAGTGATGATTTTAAGAAAGTAATAAAAGAAATGAACAAGCTTGAAGATGAAGCTTTGATAATTGAAAGTAATAACCATGAGTATAGCCTAATCAAATATACTGATTTTGTAGTAGGTCATCTCGATTTAAAAGAAAAAGGTTTTGGGTTTGTTATGCCAATTGATCCTCAAACCGATGATATCTTTATTTCTAAAGATTTAGTGAATGGCGCTATGAATATGGATAAGGTATTAGTCTATGTCTCTCGAAACAGAAGTGGAACTAGACCAGAGGGTGAAATTAGGAGAGTCATTGAAAGAAAATACACTCACATAATTGGTACTCTTCAATATCGTGATGGAATGGGATACTTGATAAGTGATGATAAAACAATCAAACTTGATAT